>VSNY01000309.1 GCA_009774535.1 Lachnospiraceae bacterium | reverse complement strand
AGTAGGCTAAGTATCCAGCGCCTTGACACATTACTGCGCTAGGTTTCCAGATACTCGCCCCGAAACCGGACTTACAACTCGTCGCTGTATCCGGCTTCCCCCTTGTTTTATCAATCTGCGTTGTGAATCATTTCATGACAGTTTGGACAGACAACCATAGTCTTGCGGTTTATCTTCTTCATAAAAATATTCCACGGCTGGCTGTCGTCCAGTTCTTTCAGTGCCCGGACTTGGTGCATTACCACGTCCGGGGTTCTCTTACCGCACCATTCACAGGTCTGTGATTTCAACCTGTCCGCTAGCGAGGGATTGGTTTTTATTTTCGCTGGCTTATGTATCGTGTCTACCTTTGCTTCCTGCGGAAAGTCATTCCGGGCAAGACTGCCTTTCCAAAATAAGCGTACTCGTTCTTTGCCTTTCCAGTCCGTATAGCGAACCCCGAAGTCCTTATCAATATGATATTTTTCTATGATTTTTCTTTTGGTGGTTCGGTACTTGCAGGCAAAGGTTTTGTACATACTGTATTCCATGATATATCGGAACTTGTGCAGCTTGGAGCGGTTATTGGCAACCGAGTAATAGTTGCAGATTCCCCGGACTTCCCCATTGTATTGGTTGAGGATATAGATGTCCTTTCGGTTCGTTAATTCTCCCCGGTGGGTGGGCTTCCAGATTTCTTTGCCGTCCACTTTTCTGATTTCCATAGCTCCCAGTTGCAGCAGTTTCTTTTGAACCAGCTCCGTTGGAATTTCCAGTACGATATGCCCGTTGTAATTTCTGGCATAACAGCCACGCCTGGTTTTCCTTTGCAGGTTGCTTGGTTTTCTTGCACGGATGTCATAGCCCAGAAATCTGGCTTTATCCGTTGCTATCGTTACCAGCGTTTTTTCTTCTGACAATTCCAGTTTTAGCTTTTCTGCAAGGTATTTTCCTATGTCCTGTTTAATTTGCTCAGCGTCTGCCTTGGGGCCGATAACCCCTATGAGGAAATCATCTGCGTACCTTGTGTACTGCAAACGCCGGAAGCTGGTGTCCATAGCATCGGAACGGGGCATTGCATGATAGATTTTATCAAACTCCTTTAATTCTGCTATCAACGTCTGCCGCGCTTCCTGATTTTGGGATTTGGAGATTTTCTCCACCAGTCTATGGCGTTTATCTCCCGTTCTGGCATAGCTTTTCAAAACTGCCCGCTTCCTGCCTTTTTCAAAACCAGCCTTGTATTCTTTCATGTATTTATCGAACTGGTCTAAGTAAATGTTAGCAAGAATCAGACTGATAATACCGCCTTGTACTGCACCGCTGTATGTTTCATGGAATGTATTATCTTCCATATATCCGGCACTTAAGAACTTGCGAATCAGCCGGAGAAATTTTTCGTCCTTGATACGTTTCCGCAATATCGCAATCAGCGTATTGTGGTCTATGTTGTCAAAGAAACCTTTGATGTCTCCCTCGACAAACCACTTGCACCGTGTGAAGCGGTTTTGTATCTGGCGCAGAGCTGTATGACAGCTTTTGCCGGGGCGGAATCCGTGGGAAGTATCCTCAAAGCTGTCGTCATAGATTGCTTCCAGTATCATTCTTGCGGCTTCCTGTACCAGCTTGTCGTCGATTGACGGGACTCCGAGCGGACGGAGCTTTCCGTTTTTCTTGGGTATATAGGTTCTCCTTGCTGGACAGGGGTGGTATTGCTCCCCCTTTAGCTGTTCTATGAGCCGGGCGATTCGTTCCTGGCTCATTGCGTCAATGGTTTGTCCATCAACGCCTGCTGTCATGTTTCCTTTTGCGGCGTAGATATTTTGATAAGCCGCAAACAGGAAATCCGGGTTATACAGATTTCTGTATAACCTATCAAATGTGTAATCCGGCTGAGCAGAATGCTCACGCAGACTGTTCAATACATTGTCTGGATTCCTCATGATGTATCACACACCATCCTTTCTGTTGTATTGAAGAAAACAAGCTGCTTCCCTTCGCCATGTAAGTGCCGTTAACACTCTCGGACTACTACGGAAGCTCCGTTGCCGTATCGGATTTTCAGCGTCATCTTTCTTGGCGTTACCCTTGAAATTTCTCACCTTCCGGCATTACGCATAGCCTTTTTGGGCGTTCCGACGTAGGCAATCCCCATTTAGTAACGAAGTGACAAAACAGTGATTGATTGTCGGGTACGGTTTCCGTCCTTTCCCACTTATATGGGTGAGCCGTGCATAAGTTTCGCTACACTTGCTGATCTTTCGCAAGCAAGATACACGGTACGGCGCTTATAGCTGTCTTGCGCCGCAGCCACCACAAATGCCTCTTGGACTGCCGTTTAATCAGTATGGATTTTACCCTCGTATCAATCTTTGGTCTCGCCGTTCAGTCGTGGCTTGACAACTAGCCAACTTACGGTTTTAATGACGTGCTATGTTCCCATTAGGATTTCTCCGCTTGGTAAGTCATTGACCATCAGCATGAAACTACACGCTGACCGCTTGTTATTGCGGATTCACTTCTTCCCGGTATGGGCGCACAGATGATGTGGTTATGAATGTGATCCCTGTCGATATGCGTACTGACTACATACGAATACTTCTCCTCTAAAACTTTATCGGCAAGCTCCATGCCGATCTGGTGCGCCGTATCAAAATCGACCTCGCCGGGGAGGAAGGACTGGATCAGATG
>VSNY01000308.1 GCA_009774535.1 Lachnospiraceae bacterium | reverse complement strand
CCGCCCCCCCGCCCCCCACCCCCCGCCCCCCCCATTTATGCGGACGAGATTATAAAGACCAATTCGGATGCGGTTACGGATTCCGTGCGGGTGGACGGATTTATTTACGGGGTGCCGTTTACAACGAATACTTGGTTTATGTATTATGACAAACGTGTGTTCAGCGAAGAGGATGTGAAAAATCTGGACCGGATGCTGGAAAAAGGCGTGGTGTCTTTCCCATTTACAAATTCGTGGTATCTGCCTGCATTTTATATTGGCAATGGCTGTACCTTGTTTGAAGACGGGACGGTGGAAGAGGCTGGCGTGGATTTTTCCGGGGAAAAAGCCGAGGAGGTGACCGATTATCTGATTGATTTGATTGCGCATCCGAACCTTGTCGTGGACGCGGACGGTTCGGGGATTGCCGGAATGCGCGACGGAAGCGTGAACGCGATGTTCAGCGGTTCCTGGGAAGCGGGCAATCTGCAGGAAATACTTGGGGAACATATGGGTGTGACAGCGCTGACTGCGTTTACCTTAAATGGGGAGGAAAAGAAGATGATGTCGTATGCAGGCTCCAAAGTCGTCGGGGTCAATGCCAAATCCAAACATATGGTTGCGTCCATTCAGCTGGCGATTTATCTTGGATCTGCCGAGGCACAAAAGCTGCGTTATGAGCTGGAGACGGTTGTGCCCTGCAATTTAGAGCTGCTGGAACAAACAGAGATCGCGGCGGATGAACTGGTCAGCGCGCAGAATGACACGTTTAACCGCACATCTATTTTGCAGCCGACGGTAAGCAAGATGTCAAACTGCTGGGTGCCGGTGGAAAATATGGGCAAAGGGATTCGCAACAAGTCTGTGACGCATGAAAATTCCAAAGAGCAGACGCAGGCTATGCATGATGCCATGAACAGCGACGGAATCTGATCAAAAGTGAGGAGATGAGGTGAGAAAATGGAATTGCTGAAAAAAAGAGTCAATGAGTTTCCGACGCCTTATACGCTAAAGGCTGCGGCGGCACAGGGAGGGCCGGAGACAAAACTTTCCATGCTTGTCATGGGGCTTGGGAATCTGTTACATAAACAGGCTGCAAAGGGGCTTGTATTTCTGGCTGTGGAAATCTTATATCTGGGTTTTATGTTTGTGAATGGCTTTCATTGTCTGGCGATGCTGCCGTCGCTCGGAAGCGTGGAGCAGGAAGAGGTATGGAACAAGACGCTGCAGATTTATGAGTATACAAAGGGCGATAATTCGGTGCTGATTCTTTTGTATGGCGTGGCGACCATCCTGCTGACAGGGCTTATGATCTGCTTTTGGGCGGAAACTGTGCGCAGCGCGTACCAGGCGGAGTGTCTGGATAAGCAGGGCAGACATGTGAATACCTTTCGGGAAGATCTTCGGACTTTTTTGCATGAGAATATCAAAAAAACTGCTGATGACTCCGCCGATGGTATTTATCTTCGGGCTGACGATTCTGCCGCTGATCTTTATGATCTGTATGGCTTTTACAAACTACAGCAAAATTGGCAACCATCTGGTATTGTTTGACTGGGTGGGGCTTGAAAATTTTGTAACACTGTTTGATTCGACGAGTATTTTGGGCAGTACGTTTTGGTCTGTGCTGACCTGGACCATTATCTGGGCGTTTTTTGCAACGTTTACGAATTATATTTTTGGCATGATTTTGGCAATGGTGATCAACCGTCCGGGGACACGGGCAAAATTACATAATTGCAATTGAAATATCACAATTGACGTTTTTTCATATAAAGCATGCCAACAAACAGTGTCCTGGCCAGTTGGAAGGGGCGCCGCCTGCCTGGCATCGGACTGAAAGGACATTCGAGGGGCGCTTTTAGCGGAGGCGAAATCCAGCGCTTACGGAGACTTAGACAGGAGGCCCACACGCCGACTGTCTTAGTCGCAGTTAGCGATTAGTTCGCCGCAGCGTTGCCCCAGTCCGCTCAGTCCGATGCCAGGCAGGCGGCGCCCCTTCCAACTGGCCAGGACACGTCCGGGAAGCCAATCAACTTATGGCAGTCCGGAACACGTCCGGGAAGCCAACCAACTTATGGCAGTCCGGAACACGTCCGGGAAGTCAATACTTGTAAGATGAGAGATCCAAAATAGAGAAAGTGATGGGATATTTATGAAATATATTTATGGCAAACAAAATTGGGCGACCATGGAACGCGGCCAGGAAAATTGTTATCTGCTGACGAACGGACTTGGCGGATTTTCAAGTGCGTCCATGATCGGTTCCAATACAAGAAATGATCATGCGCTGCTGATGGCGTGTATACATGCGCCAAACCGTCATTATAATATGATCCACAGGCTGGAAGAGCAGATTTTTTGGGGTGAAGGGCAATGGGAAGAGGGTGCGCTTTCTGTGCCGGGGCAGGGATATTCGTTTTTGTCCAGTCAGGATTATACGGAAAAGGGATGCAGGGAAGAGGGATATTTGTATTTGTCCGCTTTTCGTTTTGAGGATTATCCGGTGTGGACATATGATGTGAATGGGGTTGAGATTGTAAAAAGGATCGCTATGAAGCAGGGGGAAAATCTGGTTGCTGTGAAGTATACGGTAGATAATCAGAGTGGAAAGGAAATCTTGCTGAAAGTGACGCCGCATTTGCAGTTTGTGCCAAAGGGGATGGCTGTGGAGCGTTATCAGGTGTTTACAT
>VSNY01000307.1 GCA_009774535.1 Lachnospiraceae bacterium | reverse complement strand
TTGCGGACTGTTTTCGCGAAAAGAGCTAAAAAGTCAGTATTTACAGGCAAGACTTTGAGGCTCTTTTTTGGTATAATTCTTAAGGAAAGTATCAGATTCAGAGCAGCAACAAAAAGAACAGCTTATGCAAAAGATAAACTGCTCTGAATGTGATTCTTTCCAATTGTACCAATTCGCGGAACTTCAGATGGGAACTGTATGGGGATAGTATTCTTTCCGGGAAGCTAAAAACAGAGTATTAAGGCGGTCTGCAGCACAGAATACATGTAGATTTTGTCCGGTATTCCCATTTTGGGGCATGCTTCACAGACCTTCCGGCGGGAGGCCTTAAAAAAGTATGGCAGCACAGTGTATCAGGATGGAGGGGCATAGCATCTCCCAAGCTGTTTCATGGCAGCGTGTCCGCACTCAGGGCACAGACAGATATCAAATTTCCAGATGGCTTTTAACAATTCTGCCATGGTAAGCCCGGCATAACGCTGTCTGAAACGCTGTCCATTCTGAAGCTTAAAAATGACTTTGAGATTCTGTGCCTTCATCCGGTTATTCAAAAAGCCATAATAACGGATTTTCTGGAAGCCGGAAGGAAGCACATGCATCAGGTAATGCCGGATGAATTCCGTGTTTTTCAAGGTAATCTGGCGTTTTGGTTCTCCCGGCTTTTTCCCTCTGGCAGAAAAAGTGACCGTATCCTCCGTAAGGCTGAGGATCCTGCTGTTGGAGACAGCGATTTTGTGGGTATAGCGTCCCAGATATTCGATGGCATTGCCAAAGCCGTTAAAGGTTTCTTTGATGTAAGGGCACCAGTCTTTTTCGTAAAGGCTGTTTTTGAATTCTTTCCAGTGATAAGGATTACGCAGTTTTTCACAGGAGGAAGAAAAAGCAAGGGAGCCGCTTTCGTAAAGGGAGGAAAGCAGCGACATATATTTCCCCTTGAACTTATCCCGCAGGACTGCCACCGGAATAAAAAATTTACCGGTGGATTTACGGATCTTTCCATCCCGTGTCAGCCCGCCGCCGGAAACAATGCAGTGCATGTGTACATGGTAGCCGAGTTCCTGGTTCCAGGTATGGAGGACCTGGATAATGCCGGGTGCCGCCCCGAGATATTTCTTATCCGCAGACAGTTCCAGAAGCGTTCCGGCACAGCATCTGTGAAGAAGCCCGTAGAGGAGCTGCTGATTACAGTAAACCAGGGGATTGAGTTCATGGGGAAGGGTAAATACCACATGGAAGTACGGGGCATCGATGACCTCAGCCCTGCGCTTATCCACCCAGATTTCCTTCTGCACAGCCTGGCAGTTCGGGCAGTTACGGTTACGGCAGGAATTATTATGGATTTCCATGTGTCCACAGTCCGTACACTGGCTCAAATTGAAACCAAGCCTGCCGGATTTACAGTTTATAATGGCATGGGCGGCTTTCCGTTGTACATCCGTCAGGTAATGCCCCTGTGCAGAATAGTCATCAAAGGAATGTTCAAATATCTGCCGGATTTTGTAATCACCCATGGCATTTACCTGCCATAAGGTCAAAAGGACTGACAGCCCCGCTGGTGCCATTGGAAGCAAGATGGACGTAGATCGTGGTGGAATGCAGGGATTTATGACCCATAAGCGCTTTTATGGCAAGCAGATCGGTTCCGTTTTCATACAGGTGAGTGCCAAAAGCATGGCGGAAGGAATGACAGGTGAGCCGCCGTTCCCAGCCCAGCCTGTCCTCGTGTGCATGGATATGCCTGGAAAGGAAGAAGGTGTCGATGGGTCTGTCCCCGCCGCGCTGCTTTGGGAAAAGATATCCCACAGGCCTGCCGCATTCAAACCAGTACCGGGTCAGCAGATCCAGGGCAGCTTTTGAAAGAATGGCATAGCGGTCATTCCTGTTTTTGGAGTGTGTGATGTGGAGCCGCATGTTTTTACGGTCAACATCTTCATAGCGGAGCCGGCAGACTTCCCCAATGCGGAGGCCGGAAGAATACATGAGGGTAACCATGGTTCTGGCTTTTAGATCAGGCATGGAAGAAATAAACCTCCAGGTTTCCTGTTGTGAAGGAACGTAAGGAAGATATTCATCAAACCTGCGCATGGGAAGCTGTGTATCATCCCATGTTTTATGTAACACATACATGGTGAAAAAACGCAGCTGTGAAATGGCACAGTTGATGGTGCGGTCAGAAAGGGCCCTGGATTTCTGAAGCCACCGGATGTAATCCCGGAGTTCCTGCCAGGAAACATCTTCCGGTTTTTTGTGAAGGACACTGGAAAGATAATCCAGATAAGCCCGGATATAGGTGCAGTAATTTATAAGTGTATGGTCAGTGAGCCCACGGAGGGAAATCATTTCCCTGAAAGAATCCAAATATTTGTCCATAATAAAATCTCCTTTGAAATGTGATAAAAACAGCAGTTACATTTCAAAAAAGGCGGTGGACGGTAAAAATTTTCAGATATGTAGTTGTTAAGTTTAAAAATCCATGGTAACATAAGCATAGCAATTCTTGAAGTTATGAAGTTGTTTGGTGTGGTAACTTAACAATACATCATAAATTCAAAAACTGCTACTTTTATTTTATAAGTTTATGAAAAAGTAGTGGTTTTATGTACTTAGGGCTAGCCACCGCGCTAGCGGTTTGGTACAATATAGACAGTACAAATACCATGCTTGTCTGTATTAGGAAAGGAGTACAAAATGTTACATAA
>VSNY01000306.1 GCA_009774535.1 Lachnospiraceae bacterium | reverse complement strand
GTACTTGGCCGACATAGATTTTAAAAGAGTGATAACCTCTTGGCTGTTTCTGGAATCCAGATTTCCGGTCGGCTCGTCTGCCATGATGATTGCAGGACGGGCAGCCAGCGCCCTCCCGATTGCCACCCTCTGCTGTTGGCCTCCGCTTAGTTCACCGGGAAGATGCTTCCTGCGCTCCTTTAAACCCAGGATTTCCAAAAGCTCCTCCACATGCTCTTGATCCGGCCTCTGGTAATCCAACAGCAGAGGGAATGTGATGTTCTGCTCTACGTTCAGTTCTGGGATCAGGTTAAAAGACTGAAAAATAAACCCAATATTCCGGCGGCGGAATACCGTAAGCCTTTTTTCAGGCATAGAAAAAAGATCCTTCCCGCCAATCAGTACTTTTCCGGAGGTGGGGTTATCCAAGGCTCCCACTACATTCAAAAGTGTGCTTTTCCCGGAGCCGGATTCTCCTACAATCGCGATAAATTCCCCTTTTTCCACAGAAAAAGAAACATGGTCAAGAGCCTGAACCCCCGCTTCCCCTTTCCCATAGGTCTTACACAAATCCTGTACTTCAAGAATTTTCATATTCATTACCTGCCTTTCGGGAACCATCATACCCGATGCGTCTTACTTTCACATGAATTTCATCTTACTCTTTTGTAAGATGAAAAAAACTTAAAACAAATCTGCTGCCCTGCCCGACCTTGCTGGTTACGGAAACCGTCCCCTGATGGGCCTCCACAATGGACTTGGCAAGCGGCAGGCCCAGACCAATCCCATGGGTGTCCTGTGAAAATCGGCTCCGGTAAAACCGCTTGAAAATATTATGGATATCTTCCTGGTGAATCCCTTTCCCATTGTCCTCCACTATGATATTGGTAAGAAGCGGCGTCCTCTCCCAGCTGACCGCTACCTTCCCGCCCCTCTGGGTATGCTCCAGCGCATTTTTTATCACATTCCCAAGAGCCTCCGACATCCATAGGGCATCGCAGTAAAGACAGGTATTGCTGCTTCCGGATAACAGGATTTCCTTTGACTGCCGGGCAGCCATAGTCTCAAAGCGTTCCGTCACGTCCTGAAGGAGCATTTCAATATTCTCATCCGCCTTCTCCAGCCTGACCGAACCGGCATCCAGCCTGGCAATTTTTAAAAGCGTATAGACCACATCCTCCACACGGCGTATTTCCCGCAGGGATTTCCGGCTAAATTCCTGGATTGTTTCCCTGTCCGTACCGTCCTGCCCCATAATCTCATCATACATTTTAAGGGCTGCTAAAGGCGTCTTTAACTGGTGGGAAACATCGGAGATCATATCCTGCAAAAATTCGCGTGTCTGTTTTTCATGTTCTGCCTGAGCCAGGAGAATGGCGGCGAGCTCATTGATCCTGTGGAACAGGCTGTACCAGTCCCCGGCTTCCTCACTGTCAATCCTCTGGCCTGTATCCCCTGAAAGGAACCGGGTGATCACGGTATCTGCCTTTGCTATCGCCTTGTTTTGTTTCCAGATATAAATCCCGACTGTCAGAAAAACGGCCAGAAAAATGCTAAAAAGCATACCTCCAAGCCAAACGGTGGTACGCTTCCGATATGCGGCAACAGCAGGAATCAGGTCAGGAGCCGTGTTTTTATAGTAGCCCGCTTCCTGCAAAATTCTTCTTCCGGTCTCCATGTCAGAATCTGTTTTTTCTTTCGTAAATGCGGATGCCACACTTGTATCTGGATGAGCGGCAAAATATCCCGCTGTTCCATAATCATGCCCCACCATTGTTTCTCTGAAATCTTTTACCATATACGATAAAAGGACGGCCAGGTCACAGGCCGCAAACAGGCAGATGATCAGAAGCCCGCGCAGCATCCCTCTTGTTTCTTTCCCCATTCTTTTCATACCGCTTTACTCCCCGGCAGACGGTCCGCTAACCCATCTATAGCCAAACCCTATTTCTGTCAGAAGCTTTGCGGGGGAATTGGGGGCATCTTCAATTTTTCTCCGCAGTCTGCGTATATAAACAGAAAGGGTATTGTCGTCCACATAGCTGCCGTTCCCATCCCAGAGGCAGTCTAAAATCAGCTCCCTTGTTAATATGCGGTTGGGATTCTTAAGGAACAGGCAGAGCAGCTTATATTCCACCAGTGTCAGGGGCAATTCTGTTCCCCCCTTCCAGCACGTCCGCTCCGTCTGGTCAATCTTAATCCCGTTGGATTCCAAAATTGTATCATTCTTATGGAACTCTCCAAAGCGGCGCAGCAGTGCATGGATTCTTGAAAGGACTTCCCCTAATTTAAAAGGTTTGGTAATGTAATCATCCCCACCCATGTCCAACCCTTTTACAATACTGGTCTCTTCATCCGAGACAGTCAGGAATATGATCGGAACTGCAGAGATTTCCCGTACCTCCTTACAAATATCAAAGCCAGTCCCATCCGGCAATGTAACATCAAGCAGCAAGAGGTCGTACTGACCGGCCTTAAAGAGTTGATGCGCCTCCTTTACAGTACGGGCATTATCTACCAGAAAACCATTTTTCTCCAGTGCGTACTTCAGCCCTTTAATCAGGCTTAAATCATCTTCTACATATAATATCTTTTTGTCTTTCATAATACTTTTCTCCAACATATTAAAAAGCTGCAATCTTCTTTTGAAACATATTCCAAAGGATAAAAACCGGAAACAATACGCATGCTGTCACTACTCCCGCATCTGTCACCGCAAATATCCCCCAAAAT
>VSNY01000305.1 GCA_009774535.1 Lachnospiraceae bacterium | reverse complement strand
AAAAGCCCCCTCATTTTCCCAAAGGAAAAAACAAGGGGGCTGAACGCCTTAAATTTTGTTTTCCATTATCTTTCTCAGCTTCGCAAAGATTTTGGCTTTGCGCTTGTTGACAACACTCTGTGTCACGCCTAACCGCAGCCCGACTTCCCGCTCGGAAAGTTCCTCAAAGAAAAGGGCTTTTATCAACGCCTGCTCACTGCCCGACAATAAATGCAGGGCGGCTTTCAGTCTGTCCACCATCACCGCATGGACAACGGTTTCCGCAACGTCTACCGTTTCATCAATAACGAAGTCAAGCACATTTCCCTCGCTGTCCGTAAATCCCTCCAATGAAAGCAGGCTGTGGTTTGTGTCCAGTTTTTTCAGATAACGCCACCGCTCTTTCTCCTTGTAGAAATCTGCATACTGTTCCCGCACCACTTCAAGCAGACAGCCCTGCACGGGGATAAAGAGCTTGTCCATGTAACTCTGGTCGGCTTGCCTGCGGCGGCAGAAGTCCCTATAGGATAATTCCACATAACTGCCGCTTTCTTTGATATATACTTTTCTTGGCGCATACTTCACCGTAAGTACCTCCCATCTGAATTTTTGAAAATGTAAAAATCCAGATGGAGAGGGCGGGGAGCCGCAGTGAATACCAGATACAGCCCTGCGGCATACTCTGATAAAAAACGACAAAAGAAAAACCGCAAAGGCTCTGTGACCTCTACGGTTATAGGAGATATATATTCTGTTAAGCGGAGATTCTACTTCTGATTTCATGGTGAGAAGTAGCGTTGCATAGGCAGGGATTTTTTTAACTGGCTTTCTGCCATTCCTCGATATGCTATGTATGGATTAACTCTGCATTGCATGAGCAGATGAATTACTGCCCGAAAAAAGGACATAAAAAAATCCCTCCAAACTTTAAAACAGGTCTGGAGAGTGTCTGTTAAGTCTTTTCGGGCATAGCAATACCGCCCACCACACGCCGTTTTTTTATATGGTGGGCGTTTGCCTTAAAACCTTATGAAATAAAATAGAGCCAATGAACTGTGACTACTCACTTGTTCATCGGCTCTGCGTCTTAAGCGTCTGGCTCTTTGATGACTGTTATTTGTAAATTTTTTGCTTCAATCAATGTTTCCTGCTTGCATTTCGGGCAATAGAGAGGATAGTTTTTTAAAATCGTATCTTCTCTAATTTTGTCACGGGTCTTATTTCCGCAAACAGGGCAGCGTATCCAATCACTTTTAGTATTTGCCGTTTCCACTTAACCAAAATTCCTCCATAGCTGCATTAAATTTATTCGGCGTGTCCATATTCACACAGTGTCCAGCTCCCTCGAAAATAATCACACCACATTCTGGTTCATTTTTCTTCCACATTTCTACGGCGGATAGTTCCATTGGAATATCGTACTTTCCGCAGCCAATAAGCAAAGGGTATTTCCTCGGTTCTGTCTGCCGAACATTTATCATACTGCTTAAAGAAGATAAATACATAAATGACTTCTTAGAAAATTGAATATTCATCTCGTAAAAATCCTTTTGAGCCTGTAAAGTATAAGCAGATATTTTTTTATTCGACTTTGCAAACCATTTAATTGAAAATATAGCTTTAAGCATCATAAGTATCTGTGATGCGCTATTTTCCTTCTGCATTTTGACATCGAAATTGTTTATATCATAACCGCCGAAACAAGCAAGTGATTGTACGGCTTCTGGATACTGGTTTGCAAAGTCTTGCGCTAATACAGCCCCCAATGAAATCCCGACAATATGTATCTTTTCTATTTTTTCTGTTTTTAGAATTTTGTTTATCCACGATGACATTTTATCTATACTATCGCCTTTTTGTACTTTTGTTGATTTACCGTGACCGATAATATCAAGGGTAAGAATGTTATATTTATCTTGAAAATAGTCAATTTGTGCTTGAAACATATTGTGGTTTACAAAAGCAGCATGTATAAAAAGTATCCACTCAGCCCTTTCCTTTCTACTGATATAATAAACAATAGGCGATTCTTCTAAATGGTATTGTTTCATATTTCACCGTTCCTCATCTTTCTTAACAAGCTTTCAAACCAGTCGATATTAAATTTAATCAGTTCTTTTCCATAAAGAGCGGAAACAAACTGATAGTTAAGTATATCTTTATTTTCCTCTGAAATTTTGATATTTTCTGCTTCTTCACATATTGCCGATAATACATTATATTTTTCATTCAAAAATATTAAATGCTGTTGTATGCTTATTTCACGATTTTTTTTATCCGAAAATCCCATAAAATAGACCTTTGCCAACTCTGGGCTTTTGGGACTTTGTTCTTCTATGGGTGCATTTATCCATTCGAAAAAATGTTGCCGTCCACTTTCGGTTATGCAATAAACTTTCTTATACTTTCCATTATCAACTATTTCCTCATAGCTGATAAACCCACAATTCAGCAATTTTCTTATAGCTGCCTGTATGCTTCCCATACTACTGCTATACATCAAATTGATTCCTTTATCTATTCTTTCCCTTAGTTGATAGATTGTTCTATTGCACATAAGTAAAAGCCCAAGAATGATATTGTCCATCGTTAACCTCCATATATTCCTATTAGTAACATTACTATTATACGCATCTTGTGTTTAAAAGTCAAGTAGACAGATATTTTTTAACAAATGCACAGCGACAGAGCTTTTACCCTCTGCCGCCTGTCTGTTATGCGTAGATTATTTCCTCGTTTACAATCTCCATTGCACAAGCCCGTATGTTGTTCATCCTCCCGA
>VSNY01000304.1 GCA_009774535.1 Lachnospiraceae bacterium | reverse complement strand
TAAGTCTCCGTAAGCGCTGGATTTCACCTCCGCTAAAAGCGCCCCTTGGATGTCCTTTCAATCCTATGCCGCCGGGCTGCCCGCCCGTTCCGCTGTCACGGACACTGTTTGTTGGCTGGCGTTACATGGCACGAATTTTAGGATTTCTGCTGGTCTGGATCATGGTTTTAAGCTGGTGTTGCAGGAAGTAGAGATTCATTCCAGATGAGGGATTTATTTGTGAGTAATCTTTGGCTGCCTATAATAAGCATTATGAAATTATACTGGATACCAGTATAATTTTTTTATAATAAGTAAAAACTTTCTTTTCGGAATTGTGTACCTATTAAAAAGGAACCTGATAAATATGCAGTTGATGATTGTATAATATAAAATATATGATATGAGGAGGTTAGCTATGAAAAAAAAGATACATGGAATACTAAATATAATGATGGGGGCTTTCACAGGCGTCTTTATTGGTTCAGTATTATATCAATACTGGCATTTTCAAAAATATCCGGATTTGTATTTGATGCAGTCTGCTCCTTGGTATACGAACCTTCTAATAAAAGGATTGTTTACGCTCGTGTTACTGACAGTTTGCCTGATCATAAAAGCTGTTCTTATAGAGAATATAGGAGTGATAAAAAAATCAGCCCTGATTTTGGGAATTCTTTTCCTGTTTTTAACGTTTGCAGGCAGTGGATATGTAATCGCAAATCATGGTCAGGTGAATGCAGGATACGCAGTGATTCCGGGGGTTTGGACTATCATATGTTTCGGATATTACCAAAGTAAAAAATAGAAATAGGATTATTTAACAAAAAATGAAAAGTAGTTGATCAAATTTCCTAAACAATATGAAAACTCTTATATCTTCACCAACTTTTTTCAGATAAGAACTGGGAACACTTTTCCGAAAAGGGAGAGCAAAAACGGTGGATTTTTATTGGAATATACTTTTAGTATGTGTGTACGCCTGGTTGACACTACAGGAAGTACAGGATTTTGCGGCTCTTGCCAATTGTTTTTTGCTGGTATTACAGGAAATTAATACAGTATCTAAATTTTTACATTTTTACTTAAATTCTTGCCAATAGTCTGTTTGTGCCGTTGATCTTGATTTTATCATAAAAATAGGTATAGTTATACATAGGCAGCTAAAAGTTGCTGGATTCATGCTGTAAAAGTATGATAAAAGTGTAGTACCTGAAAAAGTAAGAAAAGGAGTTGATGGCTGCAAAAGTGTAGTACCTGAAAAAGCAAGAAAAGGAGTTGGTGGTTATGAATGCTGTCTGATCAATGTCCCTGGCAGCTGTGTTGCTATGGGCGTAATAAATCCTGATAGATTAAGGAGCAGGAAAGATCATCAGGAAGGATCTTATTTTTCGCCTGGACCGTATTGGAAGGCGAGTGGTTCTGAATGACAGAAGAACCATAAAAAGAGAAATTGACATGTCGCGGTAAAAAGCAGCGATATCATAAGCATAGGTGCAAAATGACATGTAAAGATCAAAAGATTTGCATAGGTGCAAAATGACATGTAAAGATACCAAAAGATCTGTATAGGTGCAAAATGACATGTAAAGGTACCAAAAGATCTGTATAGGTGCAAAGTGACATGCAAAAAGGCATGTATAGGCGTAGATATGCACAGGCTCAAAGCAATGTGTACAGCCTCAAAGAAAAATGTGCAGTTGCCTGGGTTCTGTAGCTGGAAAGGAAGGTTTATTATGGCTGTAAATGGAATCGGCAGCGTACATACATATATTTATCATATAGACACAGGAAAATTATCAACCAAAGATGGATCACAAGATGACTTTGTAGATTATTTTAATGGAGATTTGAATGGGAAGCATTCAGATACGCTAAATGGATTTGACCAACGGCAGAAATACGGGATTGAAAATATCCGAATGCTTTACGAGTCGCAAAAATGTGCTGCCATGTTTAGCGGGGGCAATGCAAATGAGATTGAAATAACGAGTGAAGTCGCAGATGTAACGACTACGCGTTTTACCATTAACGGAGAGAAAGTTCTAACGGCTTATGATATGTGTACGTTTTCCTATGTAGATGATATCATGGCAGACGAACTATTATATCGAACACGGAACTCCAAACCATACGATTCGTCGGACAACAGTGTGAATATTGCTGTGGGAGATGTATTTGATCTGGGAAACGGATATCAATTAACCGTGCAGGATGACCATATTCAAATTGATGGACTTGGCAGAGGCAATGAGGATATGGATCAAAAGGTACAGTATATGGCCTACGGTTTGCACGCATTGATCCGTTTTGCAGACCAGCAGTGGATGTCAGAAATGATTGATCCCGAAAGTACGCCAATGATTCTGGATCTGCTGCGGGAAATCGGTGTAGATACAGAGAAAAAATTCATAATCAATGGAACGGAATGTGAAATCCGTCATGGAAGAATCCGGGAGGCAGGCAATAAATTTGGTATTCCAAGTTCCATATTTCAGGAAGCCCAGAAAAAGTATGAAGAGTTACTCTATACGCCACTTGCACAAAGGGAGAATTTGAAAGCGTAATATGTTCCACACACAATACAAGAACTCAGAATGACCTTGGCTGGCATTACATAACCTGACATTCATCCATTGGTCGGTTCATAAAGCTAAAATTATAGGCCAATCATAGAGGGCATCCACTGTAAAGCCTTCCATGATCAGACTCTGCGGGAGGTGGGCGGGGACTGGGCTGGCAGATCCACCCTGGAAGGACATTGAGGGGGCGCTTTTAGCGGAGGTGAAATCCAGCGCTTACGGAGACTTAGACAGGAGGCCCACACGCCGACTGTCT
>VSNY01000303.1 GCA_009774535.1 Lachnospiraceae bacterium | reverse complement strand
TGTAAACGGTAGATAGTGCGTACCTCGATTGCAAGGGAAAAATGTGTAACAATAGACTATATTTCTATCACGAGTATCAAAAGTTAAGTCTCAACTTTTGATACCGCTATCAGGAGGTAAGTCTATGAGTTCAGAAACAAGCATGGCGGCTGAGCAGTGCCGCCTCCAGGAATGGGCCGCACAGATCCTGGACTGCCAGAGTCGCCCGGCCGGCATGAGCATTGTAAGCTGGTGTGCCTGCCACGGCATTACAAAAGCGAATTATTATTACCGGCTCCGCCGTGTAAGGAAGGCCTGCCTGGAAGCTGTCCAGGCGGAAATGCCTGCACAGCAGATGGTTCCTGTCCAGCCCGAACTTTTACAACACCGGGAACAGATTGGCAGAAACCTGCGGCCGGGACTGGATATTTCCATAAAAGGGTTCTCCATCCATGTGGCAGAATCCACATCCATGTCCCTTCTGGCAGATGTTCTTAAGGTGGTGCGGCATGCTGAATGACGCCACGTGTTTTAAAGCCGTTTATATCGTCTGTGGGTACACGGATCTGCGGGCGGGAATGGATCGGCTGGCGGCGCTGGTGGAAGCACAGACTGGCAGCAGGCCCTACGTGCCGGATACCCTTTACCTTTTCTGCGGACGGCGCACGGACCGCATCAAAGGTCTCGTATGGGAAGGGGACGGATGGCTCTTATTATACAAGAGACTTTCAGAAAGCCGGTTCCAATGGCCCCGCAGTCCGGAGGAAGTACGTTCATTGACGCAGCAGCAGTTCCGCTGGCTGATGGAAGGGCTGACAATCACACCAAAGAAGTCTGTCAGGCAGGTGGAACCACCGGAATATATGGGATGACATTGTGCAAAACAGAGAAATTTCTGAACGGTTCCGCCATTTCCGGGGCTTGTGCATTCCGGCAGTATACAACCAGCCGTGAACGGCGGAAAAGCATGTCAGGCGGGCGTCATATGGATTCGTGTCATTTAAAAGTCTCCATAAAAATCTGCTCACCAGAAGCCATAACCCGCAGCCAGAGGCATGGGCATTATGACGGATGCCGCTGGGGAACCGATTCGCAAAAAATGCGGATTTCTGGTATAATAGGGGCATGAATATCAGGAGGCAGCGGCATGGCTTTGGAATATACGGAAGAAAAACTGAACAGCCTTGACAAGGAAACGATCATCCAGCTGTTCCTGTCACAGCAGGAGCAGCTTAAGCAGATCGACCACAACCTCCAGCTGGTGCTGGAGCAGGTAGCGGATTTAAAAAGGCACCGTTTCGGCAGTTCATCTGAAAAGCACGAACCTGATGAACAGATCTCCTTCATGGAAATGGACGGAAAGATTGTATTTTTTAACGAACCCGAAGCCGTGGCTGACGAAGAGACCGGTGAAACCTCAGAGACAGTCCCCCGCCGGAAACCGAAAAAGAAACAGGGAAAGCGGGAAGAAGATCTGGAAGGATTGCCGGTCGTGATGGTCGAACATTCCATGACGGAAACAGAATTGGAAAGATTGTTCGGAAAAGAAGGCTGGAAGCAGCTCCCTGACGAAGTGTACCGCAGATATGGTTTTACCCCGGCAAAAGTCGAAGTAGAGGAACATCATGTAAAAGTATATGCCGGGAAGAAGACGGATGAGATCGTAAAGGCGCCGCATCCGGAGTGCCTGTTAAGGGGAAGCCTCGTGTCCCCCTCGCTGGAAGCGGCCATAATGAACGCCAAATATGTCAACGCGGTGCCTCTTTACCGCCAGGAGCAGGAGTTTGAACGTTACGGTCTGCACATTCCCAGGCAGAACATGGCGAACTGGACGATCCAGTGCGCGGATCGCTACCTTGCAGTCCTTTATGATTACCTGCATGAAAAAATGTATGATTACCATGTACTGCAGGCGGATGAAACGCCCGTGCTGGTAAATAGGGACGGCCGTCCTGCCGGGAGTAAAAGCTATATGTGGGTATACCGCACCGGAAGGATGTACACGGACCGACAGATTGTCTTGTACGAATACCAGCGGACACGAAACGCCAGCCATCCGAGGGAATTCCTGAAGGATTTCAGCGGGATATGCGTCACAGACGGGTACCAGGTCTACCATACAATCGAAAACGAGCGTGAAGACCTGGCGATTGCCGGATGCTGGTCCCATGCGAGGCGTAGGTTTGACGAGGCAGTAAAGGCGCTGCCAAAGGCAAAGCAGAAGGACAGCCGCGCATACCTTGCGCTGGCCATGATCCAGGCAGTCTACCGGGAAGAAAAACAGCTGAAGGAACTTCCCGCACAGGAGCGTCAGAACCGCCGCCAGTTGAGTGTAAAACCCCTGGTGGAGGCTTATTTCGTATGGGTGCGTGAAAACCTTTCAAAAGTGCCGCAGAAAAGTAAGACATGGGAAGGTTTCAGCTATTCACTTAACCAGGAAAAATACCTTAAAGTATTTCTGGATGATGGTGAAGTCCCGATGGATAATAATGCGGCAGAGCAGTCGATTCGGGGATTCTGTATCGGGAAGAAAAACTGGGTGATGATTGATACGGTTGCAGGTGCAAAGTCCAGCGCCATTATATATAGTATTGCAGAAACAGCAAAAGCAAACAACCTGAAACCATATGATTATTTCGAATATCTGCTTACCGAGATCTCAAAACACCTGGATGATACTGACCGAAATTTTCTGGATGACATGCTCCCATGGTCACCGAACCTGCCTGTGAATTGTCGTAAGCCCGGTAAAGATGAAGTGAAATAATAAGACTGGAGCAAATCTGTTTATATCATACAGGTTTGCTCCAGTTTTGTAAAGGTACGGACTATCTACCGTTTAC
>VSNY01000302.1 GCA_009774535.1 Lachnospiraceae bacterium | reverse complement strand
CAGATGAGTTTTTTATTCTATTTTCTATCCAGAATCCCGATTTTTGTGCATTTTTTGTTTAAGTTCGCGCCTATGGGAATCCGCCCCCGCCTCCTAATCTCATTTTTTCTTTTTAAATCTGGCAGCAATAAAGTGAACCGGATAAAATAATATGAAAGCAGGAGCAGGATAATGTTTGAAGAAGTAGAACTCTTAACACACAGCAGCATAAAAATCTCGGGAAAAAGGGTAATCTATTTTGATCCTTTTGAAGTTAAGGAAGAAAGCCATGATGCAGATCTTATATTTATAACCCATGAACACCACGATCATTTTTCGCCGGAAGACATTAAAAAAGCAGCAAACGCAGATACATGGATTATCATGCCGGAGGGCATGAGGGGGTGCGAGGAAAAGACAGAAAACCTTAAATGCAAGTTTGTCCATTCCTGCGGAATGATCGAAGCAAAAGGGATTATGGTAAATGCAGTCCCTGAATACAACAGGCTGAAACCATTCCATACAAGGGGAAAAGGCTACGTTGGTTATGTGGTGACAATTGGTGATGTCAGGTATTATGTGGCAGGCGATACCGATATGACGCCTGAAAACCAGGACATAAAGTGTGATGTGTCACTTGTTCCTGTCGGTGGGAAATACACGATGGACTGCAGGGAGGCAGCAAAATTTGTGAACCATATGAAACCGAAGCTTGCAGTTCCTACACATTATGGAATAGTGGCGGGTTCTCCTAATGACGGGAAACGGTTTGCAGAACTTGTGGACAGTGGGATAGAAGTGCGGATAATGATATGACGGGGAAGGTTGTGATTTCAGTCCAAAATATCACAATGACAATACAATTCTGCTGAATACCATGACTGAATCATCACATCAAGTATATGTAATTGATTTAAGGATTATGACAATTACGACATATTCCAGAATTAATATATGTGCTTTCTATAATGATGTGTGATATACTATTGACAAGCACAAGAAAAAGTATGATAATACAGTATATTAAACATGGATGGAAGGAATATTTAAAATTCCTGCAGGCATCAGGAATTTTAAGTAAATAGGTTTTCGCTGGAAAGGATGTGTTATGACAATGCAGACAAAACTTCCAACAGGAATTGAAAATTTTATGGAAATGCGTACCGGGGGATTCTATTATGTCGATAAAACCGGATTGATTAAGACGCTATTGGAGAATCCGGGGAAAGTGAACCTGTTCACGCGCCCGAGACGGTTTGGAAAGACACTGAACATGAGTATGCTGAAATACTTTTTTGAAACGAGCAGTGACATCATGCCGTTAGACAACGGCAGCATTTTTAACGGACTTGAGATTTCAAAGGAAAAGGAACTGTGCAGCAAATACATGGGGAAATTTCCAGTTATTTCCATCAGCCTGAAAAACGCTGCCAGTGATTCTTTTTCCAGCGCTAAAGAGATGCTCTGCAGCATTATTGGACAGGAGGCGCTGCGGTTTCCATTTCTTTCAGAAAGTGACCGCCTGTCTGAAACAGAGCGTCGGCAGTATAATGCAATGATTTATGTAGGCAGTGACGGCGTTTTTTCAATGAAGGACAGCCTGTTAAAAAACAGCCTGTTGTTGTTGACGCGCTTTCTCCAGAAGCATTATGAACAGAAAACAATCCTGCTCATTGACGAATATGATGTGCCCCTTGATTATGCTTACAGATCCGGATATTATGATAACATGATCGGACTGGTCAGGACTTTGTTTGGCGCTGCATTTAAAACAAATGACAGCCTTGAGTTTGCAGTCCTGACAGGGTGTCTGAGGATATCAAAGGAAAGCATCTTTACTGGATTGAATAATTTTAAGGTATATACTGTAAAAGATGTGCGTTATAATGAATATTTTGGCTTTACGGATGCAGAAGTCCGGCAGATACTGGAATACTATGGATTTTTAGACCAGTATGGTGCAGTTAAGGAATGGTATGACGGTTATTTGTTTGGCAGCCTGGGCATATACTGTCCGTGGGATGTGATTAATTACTGTGGCGACCTGCGCGACGGGAGTGTGACGGAACCGCAGAATTACTGGGTCAACACAAGCAGCAATGACATTATCAGGAGGTTTTTGTCCAGAGCGGACGCCGCCGCAAGGGATGAAATCGAGCTTTTGATCAACGGCGGTCATGTGAAGAAGATGGTGCACCAGGAACTGACATACCGCGACTTGGATTCTGATATTGACAATCTCTGGAGCATTCTTTTTACGACAGGATACCTGACGCAGGACGGGGAGGATGAGGAGGGCATATCGTTTCTGGCCATTCCGAACAGGGAGATCCGATGGATCTATGTCCAGCAGATACGGAAATGGTTTAAGGATGAATCAAGGAAGGATACACGGAAGCTGGAAAATCTCCGCAGGGCATTTGAAGGGAATGATACGGTCGCCATTGAAAAGGAGTTTGCTTCTTACCTGCGAAAGACAATAAGCATCCGTGACACCAGTGTCAAAAAAGAGATGAAAGAAAATTTTTATCATGGCGTCCTGCTTGGGTTATTCGGAAACATGGACGGCTGGAAGGTGAAATCCAACGCGGAATCCGGTGACGGCTACAGCGACATCAGTGTGGAAGTGGAAGATCAGGAAATCGGCATTGTCATCGAACTGAAATACGCTGAGAATGCGGCGTTTGACAGTGCCTGCAGGGAGGCGTTGGAGCAGATTCATGACAACCATTATGAGGAGGCGCTGGCTGACGACGGCATGACGACTATTTACAGGTATGGAATCGCGTGCTATAAAAAACGGTGCAGGGTGGTTTCCGGTTAAGATAAATATATGAACATGGAGGATTAAGACAGAATGAAAG
>VSNY01000301.1 GCA_009774535.1 Lachnospiraceae bacterium | reverse complement strand
TGTATAATACAAAGGCATTTTGGAGAAACAGACTACAAAAGTCTTAGAATGATTTAATCCCCCCGAATTGGGGGGATTAAATTGCTAAATCAGATAAATTTTTCATTTTACAGATTGAAGTCAAGAATGTTGTTAAAGGAGAAATATATGAATTTGTTAAAACATGGCGATACCATTGGGATTATATCACCAAGTTGGGTAGCAAATCAAAGTGATTATGAAAAGTTCGCAAAAGGCATTGAAAAATTGGGATTTCACGTCAAATTCGGCAAAAATATTTATAAAGACACTTATAAATATACATCAAGTGTAACAGAGCGTGTTGATGATTTGAACGAGATGATATATGACGAGAATGTAAGGTTGGTATTCTTTGGTGGGGGGTATGGAAGTGTGGATTTACTTCCGTATATTGATTATAATAGAATAAAAGAAACTCCGAAACTTTTTTTGAGTTATAGTGATGGAACATCTATACTTAATGCTATATATGCTTACACTGGCGTAACGACATACTATGGGCAGACACCGGGATTATTTGATAATATCAGCGAATACGACAGAAAACAATTTATTGCGCATTTGATTGATGGAGCTGTAACAGATTATATCAGTAATAGCGATTGGTATACTATAACAGGGGGATGCTGCAAAGGAAGCCTTGTTGGCGGATATTTACTTAATTTTGTTTTGACTTTGGGGAACAGATTCTTTCCCTATAAAACAGACAGGAATTATATCTTATTTATTGAGGAATTGGATAAATTTCAATCCGTTCAAGATGTCAGCATGTTCTTAACTTGTATTGGACAAAGCCGGTTGATGGAACAAGTAACAGGTTTGTTGTTTGGACACTATTCAGATGATATTTCGCCACTGCTGTTTGAAGTACTGGAGCGGTTTGGTAAAAAATATAGCATTCCTGTGGCTTATTGTGACGATTTTGGTCATGGCTCCAATCATGCAATTTTTCCTATTGGCAGAGGGGCGGTATTAGACACAAAAAATAAAACACTATTATTTCAATAGAGCATAATTCGTATACGAAAGAATATTTGCTTAATTTTCCCTTATTTTTGCACTTATGAGGGTTCGTGACATGATGGAAAAGGATATAACACGAGGGAGAGTCTAAGGGCAAACTCGCTTGCTATAAATTTAGTGTCTGCAAGGGTTTGCGGATTTCTTGAAGATAAGATATAACAGTTAATAAGTGCTATAAAAAGTGTCTTATCAGAATTCCGGTTTGTAAAATAAAATAACGGCATTAAAGGCAGTGGGCGGTTTGCCTACGGGCTCAACCCCCAAAAGCTGGGGGCCGTGTCCTCCCACCTCTGCGACCCGGCCACAGCCGAATTGCCGTTTGTGCGCTCCCCTATACATGGCGCGAATATGGGAGGTGCGGTTTCCTTGTATTTGCGCGGTTCATGCAAAGCGGAGGGTGGAAAAATGGCGGCAGTTGTGGTAGAATTAATAAAAATAGCAGTGGTGTGTTTTGATATTGGTGAAAAAGCAAAGAGAGGTTCGCAGGTATGGTGAAACAGAAAAGACGATACCAAAAGGGAGCTGCGCTTGCCCTGTCGCTTTTGCTGCTGCTTGGTTCGCTGGCAGGTTGTGGGGGCAAACCGCAGGAGGATGCGTCCGGCGCGGACGGGCCGACAAATACATACACGCCCTCGGTGAATGAGGACGGACAGATCGTCATTACCATGCCCAAAACGTTATTGGGGGGAAAGACCGCCGAGGAACTGGAAACAGAAGATAAGGAGCAACGCCAGACAGCGGCCAAAGAGGGAACACTGGAACAGGTGGTTTACAATGCGCTGCTGGCAAATGAGGATGGCACGTTTAGCTACTATCTCACAATAGAACAGTATCCAAAACTGAAAGCGGCATATTATTGGCTTGGCTGTTTGCGTGACCCTTTTACCGCTGAAATTTCGCAGGAATTTGTAGCGGCGGCGGATTATACAGATTTGGATGAAAATGGAGTTCCTTGGGGGCTTACAGTCTCGGTAGATGCCGAGACTTATTACTCCATGGAAATGTGGTACTCTGCTGTGGTCACAGTTGCACCAGCGGTCATGCTGGGGCGGTATCAAGTATTATGCGGGATTTCCGGTGAGGAATGGGCCGTCCATGTGACCGTGAAAGACGCTGATAGCGGAAAAGTTATTTCAGAACACGACTTCCCCACCCGCGGCGAGTGAGCCAAAAGCGCTGACGAGGCGGCGCGGACTATGGCGGACAGTTTTGTTTGGGATTGTTCGGTTTTATAAACAAAGAGCCCACACCTGAAAATGCCTGCTTGGGATTTGGAAAATGGTTAGTTGAGCAATTAGCTTTGTGGGAAGAAGATGAAGGTAAAAAATTTATAGTAGACCATTTCCAAAAATTCTGTATGACGGACATAGATGACGCGGACGAAGCAAGGCTTGAAACTAATAATTGGGATATGGTTTGTTACAATCCAACGAGTTTTGGAGAACAGTTGGATTTTTGGTTTGAAATAGAGTTTTTTATAGAGAATGGGCAACTAAAGGCGGTATTCGATATAAATATATAGAAGTCTAAATTTTCATTGATTGGTGGACACAAGTTTCATAATCTTATAAGTTACCCAGCCGCCAACGGAAACGGCATATAAAAAACGTTGGATGGGCGGCTGTTCTATTTACGCGCCCCAAACGAAAACGAACACCAAACGGCGGTTTAGAAACAACGGATTTCAAGATGTCCGTTTTTTATTGACACGGCGGCAAAAGGAGGTTACGCCGTGTCTTTTTATATTGTCCGCACCCAGATTTGTCAAAAAAGTCCTGGCCTCGGACAAAGATATTCCGCCTTACTC
>VSNY01000300.1 GCA_009774535.1 Lachnospiraceae bacterium | reverse complement strand
ACATCACAGTTACTGATCGCTGAATTGGCAGCATAACTTCCATGAATACCTATATTGCCAACATATAAACTGTTCGTTGTAGGAATTGCCCCTTTCCCCATGATAGTAGTAATAACAGGTACACCTGTCAGCTCCGCAAGCTGTGTCATTTCTTTATTTGCATGGGCAATATTAACTCCGCCGCCTAAAAGAAAAACAGGCTTCACCGCACGATTTAAAATGTCCAGTGCTTTATTTAACTGCCCCACATGTACGGAAGTATTCGGCTTATAACCTCTGACCATGATTTCCTTTGGGTAAAAATCACTGCCATAAGCCCTCTGGACATCCTTTGGCAGATCAACAACCACTACCCCCGGTTTTCCAGTCTTTGCAATATAAAACGCCTTTTTAATCGTTTCTGCCAAATCTTCCCTCTTTTGTACCATTACAGCATACTTACAGATACTTCTTGTAACACCCACAATGTCCACTTCCTGAAAGGTATCATTTCCAATAAGGTGTGTTGGCACCTGTCCCGTAAAGCACACCAGCGGAACACTGTCATAATTTGCGGTAGCAATTCCTGTGACGAGATTCGTAGCCCCTGGTCCACTTGTAACAAGACAGACACCAACTTTTCCCGTAGAACGTGCATAACCATCCGCCGCATGGATTAAGCCCTGTTCATGACGTGGCAGAATCACATCTATTTCTCTTTCTCCATACAGTGCATTAAACAAATCTATCGCCTGTCCCCCCGGATAAGCGAACAATGTATCAACGGCTTCTTCTTTTAGTGCTTTCACAAATAAATCTGCACCTGTAATCTGTTTCATAACTTCCTCCATTTCTAAATGCGTGTGCTTGCACGCATAATATTTATTTTTTAGGCACTGCCATCTGACAGCGCCTAAACCTACTGATTGATTCCTTCTACAAACATCTGCACACTCTCTTTTATGTACACATCTTTTTCAACATCTGTAAGTTCTTTTCCGAACGATGCATTCAGAAATGTGTAGCCGAATGTCGCCGAAAATACCGTCAATGCCAATGCCTTAAAATCTTTCTCTGGTATTTTTCCCATCTCACACATCTTATTCAGGTAATCAGTAAATGTTATCAAAAAAGCCTGTGGAACTTTCATAATGAGCTGTTTGGTTTCCTCATAGAGCTGTGGCGCCCTCAGACCGATTGACAGATTGACGAAGTCCGGTGTCATCCTGTCAATATATGCCCTCATGAACATTTCCAAGTCTGCCTGCAAGTCCCACTTTACATTCTCAAAAATCTCCGGTGTGACATTCGCCCGCCAGCCTGTCTGGTTTGCTCCTTGTATAACAATATCCTTTTTACTCTCAAACTTGCGGAATAAGGTACATTCATTTACACCAGCGACCCTTGCAATCTCTTTTGTAGTTGTTGCGACATATCCTTTGTCCCGGACTAATTCCATTGCTGCGTCAATTATTTTCTGGCTTGTTTCATCCACATTCTGCTCCCCCTTTCTGTGAATTTATCCTTATCGACATGTTATCATGCAAGTACACGCTTTCATAATAGCAAATTGAATATCGAAAGTCAATAGCATAATTCTCAGCCAGAAAGACTTAGTATTCTAAAATATTTCCTCTATATAATCAATCAACGGGTGTAACTTTCCGCTATGCAGCATATCAAATAGAACCTCCCTGTTTACCCACTGAACACCGACAACTTCTGTTTCCTGCACTTTTATTTCAGATATATCTATATCAGCATGAAACAGCCATACATCATAGAAATCCTGAACCATTTCCCTTCTGGTATGGTAGATCATTTCAGCCTTGAATGGATTTAACATTATTCCTAATTCTTCTCTGACTTCCCGCATTGCGCCATTCAGACTGTCTTCCCCTGCAAGGACAGAGCCGCCCGTACATTCCCAACAAAGCGGATATGTTTTTTGAGGGTGGCGCTGTGAAAGCAGATACTGCCCTTGACTGTTTACAATCCATGCACTGACTGTAAGATGATATAGCCCCTTCGGAACAGGCAAACAGCGTATTAAAACCTTCCCCGTTTTTTCTCTTTTGTCGTTATATAAGTCCCACATTTCCAACATATCTATTTTCCTCTGTCCGGCAAAGGTGCATACCTCCAATCAAACAGGTAACAGTCTGCAAGACTTTCCATTTCAATCCGGTGGCATTCTGAATACTTATCATATACGCCACAGGCAAGCATCCCTGCCCGCTTTGCGCTTTTTATCGCCGGAAGGACATCATCAAAGACAATGCAGAGCTTCGGCTGTATACCGACTTTATGTGCTGCCAGTTCAAATACATCGGAATACTCTTTGCCACGCAGGACTTCATCCGTGGAGCATAAAGCATCAAATATTTCCAGCACATCATTGTTCCTTAAACAAGGAATATATAACTTTTCGGATAGTCCAGTAGCAACCGCCAGCTTAATGCCCGTGGCTTTCAGCCGCAACAGGTAATCCAGCGCATGGGGCAACAGCCTGACATTATGTGCATATTCATATACTGCCATGTCATTCCATTCCTTGACGATATTCTCTGTATTCTCAGACAGCCCGAATAAATCAATCGTGTACTGCGCTGCCTCTTTAAAACTCCGAGCGCATATTTCTGTCACATAGTTTTCCGGAACAGGCAAATTCCGTTTCTTTAAAAATGAAATGTCTATATATTCCCATATATCCATTGAATTGAGAAGTGTCCCATCCAGATCAAAAATTGCCGCTTCAAAGTTCATTCACAGCCTCCTTTCCGAAAAACAGTGATTTTAAGTCAGCCGCCGACTTTTTTATATCAGGCTGGGCAATCACTGCGGAAACAACAGCCAGACCGTCAATCCCCATAGGCTGAAAAAGCATTGCATTTTCC
>VSNY01000030.1 GCA_009774535.1 Lachnospiraceae bacterium | reverse complement strand
GGACACCTTGCATTTGATATGGTTTCTATATCCAGCAGCGCGTCTACAAGATAACGATGATAACTGCTAATATGTTTTTCAATGATCAATCGCATAAGTTCCAATCGTTTCGTCATGCTTTTTATATTTGATGAAGCAGGCGTTGTACGGTACTGGATCAGCGGTTGCCCGACAATCCCAATGCATGATTCCGAAGAAGTTTCTAACATGCTTAAAAAATAATCCCAATCTTCAAAACCAGAACGCATAGATTCATCATAACCTCCACATTGTTCAAATATGTCTCGGCGAAGGATATGTGTCGCCGGACAGCAATTATGGGATAAAAATGAACTTATCTTTCCCCCATCAGGACGGATTATGGAATCTAACGCCCCAAATGTATGCATCCAGGAGGACGCAGCAACCATAGATGGATTGTCACGAAGCAGCTGACTTACATACTCCGTAAATTCAGTTTTCAGTCTGTCATCTCCGTCTAATACTAATACCATAGGTGCCTGCGCTTTCTTAATACCAGCATTTCTCGCAGCAGATACGCCTCTGTTTTCCTGGTAATGTATGATTACCGGAATTGGTAAATCAGACTTTTTTTCAATCTCTTTTAATACACGAATGGAACACTCATCGGTAGAACCATCGTCTACAATTATAATTTTCTGTGGTAATACTGTTTGGGTACATATAGAATCAACAGCTTCAAGAATCATCGTTCCCTGATTATAACTCGTTATAACTGCTTCAAGTTCTGTTCCAAAGATATCTCTATTTTTATTCATTTTGATCTCCTTCTCCTTATGAAAAATCAGCAGAGCATTCATTATTTTGTAATTACGATTTGATCTATTCCCAAATACTGCGAAAGCCCTTGCGTTTTCAAGTACCAGTCCGTATGTTCATCAGATTCCCAGATCACCAGCTTATCATAATCTTGGATATGCTGCCAGTTTTGCTCAAAATTCTCCTCATAAACGACCAGGACGTCATCTGTCCATAGTTCGAATCTGGTCAGATAAAAGAAATATCTCGCATCGTCAGCGCTGCCTTTAACATATAGAAAGACGGAATCTTCTTCTGTGATTCCATTTTTTTTGATCAGTTCCTGCATCCGGCTTCGTTTCGTATGGGTAAAATCCGGCGGCTGAATCAAAAGTTCCAGTCGTTTGCGGACCTGCCAGGACAAAAGAAACGCAAATAACAAGATGGTTCCTAAAATAGCGCTGCATGAAATAATGTTAAAGTTTAAGTATTTTAATTTATATATGTTTTTACATCTGATAGAAAAAATATTCCCTGTATCAAGAATTACTACAGCTATGATCCCGTATAAGAAGATCAGTACAGATAAAATATATCTGTCGTAACTTGCCAGATGGGCAGACTCTCCCATCGGCATGGAAAAAATATACATTGCATATAAAGAAACTGTATATATAATAAAACAGCTCCAAATACCAGCCAGCAGCCAGAGCATTTTTATCCATAAACCGCTCCTGGCCAGGGACAGGAGCAGAATTAAAACCAAAGCCGTAGCAAACAGCATGTATGTTACTTCGACATTTCTAAAATCTGTAAAACGCCTGATGATCGCCATTCCGATCTCCAGGATATCTTCTGTCGACTTTTTTGCTGCCATTTCTCCAAAATGTGCAAGGTTCATAGAATGTTTGGAAGACATGCCGTCTGAAAATGCAAAAGCTACGTGCCGTTTCCATAAAAATATTACAGATAACGGGGCTATAAGCCCTGCGGCAAAGAACGGCTTTTTGTACTGCCAGAATCCTTTATGATGATAGACAGCAAAAAACAGGATGCACGCCAGATAGAAAAAAATACCGCTGTTTTTGATGTTAACTAACAGCATCAGGATACCCATAGATTGATACATCGCTTTCCCGGGCTGTTCCTTTTCTATATAGAGTATGGTAAACGCGGCAATTCCGGCTATTGGCAGCAATGTATCTACACGCAGCTCATAAATGCTGTTATTGACCGACAGCATCCAGATACTGCACAGCGCCGCAAAAAATGACTGACACACGTTTTTTTTGCGAATCAGAGCGGCCAGGACAAACAGAAAGCTTCCAAGCATCAAAAACTGCGCCCAGAGCATACATCCATCCGACGTCCCGATGATGCTGCAGACATAAAAAAGAAACAGAGAGCTTCCAAGCGGATAAGATTGAAAGCGGATCACCGCATCTTCAAAATTCGGCATCCGCTGCTGCAGCAGCAAATCTTTCACGACCGTAGCCCAATGGCTGAAATTATCATAACTGGTAAAATGCGCGCTGTACAGCAGCTGAAAAAAATAAATTATAACAATTAAAAATACAATATATCTAAATAAAACACTTCTATTTTGTAAAAATATATTTTTGTTTTTATATTGATCAATCGTATGCTGCTCCAGCTGACAATGAGAAGCAGAAACGTAATTGCTGTTTGCAGACCGGATCAGGAAAAAGAATCCTCCCGCAAACAGCAGCCACACCGCATGCGGCAGAATATTCAGTATTCCGGCTGCAAACAGCAGGTTGCTTATCCATGCGCAAAACAAGGCTGGTGCAAATTCCATGCGGATCTGGTATCTTTGCGTCATGTATAACAAATAACCTGTCATGGAAAGCAGGAACAGGCCAAAACGAAGCATCGTCTCCATATTTGTATTATCCTTCCCGCAATCCATGCTGATGAATATTCTGCATATCTTTGCTATGAATCCGCCGCTTTGCTTTTGCTGTTATACAGGTATCTTTGCTATGCGTATGCATTCCCGCTTTTTCAGACATACCCGCATATGGCAGGAACTGTTTTTTTCTGATCTTGTTTTCCCGGAATACCCAATTCTTTTGTATCGAATAACTTGCAAAAAACAGCAGCATGTCCACAAACAGCTTAACCAGGACTTCAGAGAAAGACGTATACCGACAGACAAGCCATACCATCTGCGCACTGCAGCAAATTTGCACGATACAAAGGATATAGTATTTTTCCATTGTCCATACGGGATCTGTCTGATTTTTAAATACTACGTTTCGATTTACAGCATAATTATACAAAGACGACAAAATCCGCGCGGCTGCGGCTGCAATCCAGATCCGTGCAGCCAGAGGCATCACCTGCAGCAGCAGAATCAATAAGCTGTACATACCATAATCAATCAGAAAAGACGACAGCGAAGCCAATGCATATTTAAAAAATGTTGAAAAAATCTGCCGGTAAATAGCAGCAGAATCTGCCAGAGGCCGGAAATGTGTTTCGCTGTTTTCATTGATATAGACGGTTTTTATTTGGATTTCTTTCACTGGCGTATGTGTATGCAGCGCTTCGATCAGCATATTTGTCTCATATTCAAACCGTTCGCCTGCCAGTGTCAGATAACTCCTGACCAGCCCGTTGCCGATTCCGCGCATTCCTGTCTGCGTATCTGTAATCGCTTGTTTCCGGCTGTTTTGATCTGCCTGCGCAGCGTTTCCAATCAGAACGCGCATCACCTGTTTGGTTAATTTATTGCCGAATCTGCTTTTAAACGGTACAGACGGGTTGTCAAAATCACGTACACCCAATAATAACGCATCCGGATAGATCAGCATCGCATCATCCAGACGAATCACATCTTCCAGAGTATGCTGACCGTCTGCATCCACCGTAATAACACCCAAATAATCCTGGGCATATTTCTGACAATAATAATTAAAGGCGTCTTTCAGGGAACGGCCTTTTCCCATATTTACCGTATGTACCAGCACATCACATTCCGGCAGGCTGCACAAAGCATCAAAAATCGGCCTGGACTCTGGCACGCTGCCATCATTAATCAGTATAATCTTTGCAAATCCATGTGCAATCAAATCTTTTACATATTCCATCAATCTTCCATCCGGATTCAAAGATGGAATAATCAGTACAGAATTACGAATCATTTTTGCATCACTCCTTACGTTCTATCAAGTTCGGTCATTCATTGTATTTTCAAACTGCGTGATACCAATAGCCATGCAGACCAAGGCAGCGCATTTAAAAATCCAACATTTATTCTATGACAAAAACAACAAATTTGCAATTTATATCATTCTAAAAATTTCTTAAGAATTTCTTAACAAGCAGCAGCTTCATTCATGGCATACATTTGCTGTTTGACAATTTCCTCTTGTTTATTTATAATTTTTTTATCCTATTCATACGTTAAAACCTCCGCTTATGACATTGCGCTGCGTGTTATTAATTGGCGGCCCGGCCATTTTGCGCAAAAAATGTCCTTAAGCACCTAACAGAATCAGGAAATCTATTATTTTATGGAAGGAATTCAGCCATGATTTCAGAAAACCGCATATTAAAGCTGCTTCCATTTCTCCTTGTCAGCCTAATTTTTTCCGGCTGCAGCAGAAAAGAACCAATTCATAAATCCGGATTTTATTTTGATACTATCATTTCCATTACACTGTATGACCCGTCAAAAACCGCGGAACTGGAACACTGTTTTACGCTTGCACAGCAATATGAAAATTACTTCAGCACAAGTAAACCAGACAGTGACGTCAGCCAGATTAACGCTGCCGCCCCGCATCCGGTACAAGTCCATAAAGAAACGCTGGAACTGATTCAAAAAGGACTTTCATACGCAGCCATCAGCAATGGAAAATTTGATATCACCATCGGAAAGCTGGCCAGGCTATGGGATTTTCAGTCTGAAACGCCGACAGTTCCAAATGCTGAAGAAATTGCTAAAGCGGCTGCCGCAGTGGATGATCGGAAAGTTATTGTAAACGGCAATGAAGTCACCCTGACAGACCCAGACGCCGCCTTGGACTTAGGAGGCATCGCAAAAGGCTATATTGCGGATAAAATGAAAGAATACCTGCTTTCCAAGGGAATTACAAGCGGGCTGATCAACCTGGGCGGAAATGTACTGGCAATTGGTGCGAAAGAAGACGGAAGCGCGTATGCGATTGGCATTCAAAAACCATTTGATGAAACCGGAACTCCTATTGCATCTGTATCTATCAAAGACCAGACGGTAGTTACATCCGGTGTATATGAACGATATTTCGAGCAAAACGGTATTCGTTATCATCATATCCTGGATCCTGACACGGGGTATCCTTATGATCACGGACTGCTTAGCGTAACTGTAATCTGTGATAATTCCGTAGACGGGGATGGTCTGAGTACGTCCTGTTTTGCGCTGGGACTTGAAAAAGGTATGGAACTGATTGAATCACTAGAAGGTACGGAGGCCATTTTTATTACTTCTGACGAAAAACTGCATGGTTCCTCCGGCATTGGGACAGACATCCCTTTTCGGCAGCCTTAGCAGATATGGACTGCCGGAAAGGGGGATCTTTGACTGAAAACGAAACAGGCATGGGTAATCTATGGAGCAGAAATTTGTTCCTGTAGTGTCCGGTAAATCCCTTCATGAAGAGCCATAAATCTTAATTTCTTATTATTTTCTTCATTGATCCAGAGAATCCATTCCATGCGTGCATTTTGGATAAACAGATCCCAGTCAGCCCAATCGATCTGATCAATCTTTTGATTATAATGCTTCCAACCATCCCGGTAAGCTTCAGAATCTTTCTTTGCTATACGTGAGTCAAGTACGTCTGTTCCCCAGATATGTATCTGTTCTGAATTTTTATACTCCTTTGGCTGCATGGAACTCATCTGTGTTTCATAAACAGTCACATGCGGGATCGTGTCCCCATACACCTTTTTCATTTCCTTTAATACTTGTTCCATATCCGTATTGTCAGCATAATTAACATCAACAGCACAGAACTTATGTTCTGGATTCTGCTGAAAAAGGCGGACATCATCATCATAAAGATTTTGATCAAATAACCCCTGGTTCTCCTGTCTTATTGTCAAAAGTTTGTTTTCTATATCTTCTTCCAGATACGCTTCAAAATTCAAAAAATGAAAATCAATGCTTTCTGCTCTTGTACCAAACAACTTATAATCTTCCATATGAAATAGAGTGCTTAAAAAAGTAGGATGTATATAACTAATCTCTTCTTTTTGAATATTCAGGGCATTCATCACTTCTTCCATATTCATTCCCCAGGATGTTTCAGGAAATTCCCAGTGCTGATCCGGCTGTCTCTGACCGCAGGAACATAGAAAGAGAGTAAGAATAAGAAACAAAAGAAAAACAGTTAATTTTTTCATAACAGCACCTCTCTTAAACAATAGAAAAGTAACTTATAAACAATGCATGTCTATATTTTTTAGAATATTTTGATATAATTTAAATAGAACGTTATTTTCGAGATACCTGCAAATTATCTTCAAATGTTAACTCTGTGGCAAATTGTATTAAGTTACTTTTCTATGTAATACTATAATTTTAAATTAAATCTTAATTCAAGTGTAGATGATAAAAAAGCTAATCCAGCTATATGGTTGCATTGGGGAGATCATACAATCTACTTTACGAGTACATCCCATGTTCCCTTTCCATTATTTTGCGTATCAAATGTATAGCTATATCCCAATCCAAGATCGTTAGATCCAACAAATATATGTGATTCACATGTCCGGCCTAAGTAAAGCGCTCCGTAACTTATAAATTCTAAATTTGAAGGTGTATACCGATATTTAATATTGGCTTGCGGATTTATGGTTTGTTTTGTAATGTCCTTATTTACAAACCATGACTCTTTAGCATATGTTGAAGATTGTTCCAACTTTGTTGCTTTCATTGCTGTACCATAATATAATGTCGTATCAAAATAATTAAAACGTACCCTGTTAAAACTTGAGCCAATATCATTTAAAACACTAACAGTCATTGTAGCATATATACTAAAAGAACTTAATTCTCCATACTGATTAGTCTCAAAATTAATTAACTCACTTGCTTTAGTAATCTCGTTATTTTCATATAAAACAATAAGATTTGTTGACATTATGTTTTCTGTAATATCCCCTTTTTCATCAACTTCGCGGCTTAGCATCTGCGTAATTGAAAGATTATCATCTACAGCTATTTCCTGTCCAGGATCACTTATTCTTGCCGCTTTTTCTTTCCTGATACTGTTCCAGAGCAACTTTTATTATATCTGCATCATTAGTTATATTTCCTGTTCGTATTTCTTCAAAAACTCTTTCTTGTAAATCTGTTTGTGATTCTTCTTTAAGATCTAATGATACCATTGCTTTGGATTTCATAGATGGAATAAATAAAAAAACTGCTGTGAGAGATAGAGCAAGAAATTTTCTCACCAATTTACGATTGATTTTTAGAATTGTGTCTGTTCTTATATTTTTCTTCATTTTGTTTTCCTCCTCTTAATTAATTCAGATACTTTTAACAATCTTAATCCTTATTTTTTATCAAGCCCCCTTTCATTTTTCAACTATATCACATTTTTTGATGTATATAAATACCTATTTTTGTAAATTTTACGACAAAAGCAAGATTTATTCAACAGTTCAGAACATTCTGCAATTTCCTCGATTATCAGCTTTCCCATCTTCAGCATCCTAAGTGCTGTCTGCTTTTTTGTTTCACTAATGCCTTGCTTTATTCCTTGATTTAAAATAGTCCTGCACTTTATATTTAGAATAAAGTTAAGATATTTATTCTGCCTAAATGATTACCAATTGATTCTACATAAACTACAGTTCAGTTCCCCGGCGAGCCACATCTCCCCCCTTGGCTAACAACCACATCACATCACAATCTTACGTATATCATTAAACATAATCACAACCATCAAAGCCATCAGCAGCATCAAAAACACCAAATTCACAGCGCCTTCCTTATTCGGGTCCATCCGCTTCCCACGCACTGCCTCCACCAGCAGGAACACCAGTCTGCCCCCATCCAGCGCCGGGATTGGCAGCAGGTTCATAATGCCCAGGTTCGCAGACAGCAGGATACAAATATTCAGCATATTTAAAAAGACCATAAACGCCCCGCTGGACTTGGCTTCGGTATAAGTATCCCCAATCGTCTTAACAATCCCTACCGGACCTGACATATCATTAATGCCCACATGCCCAGTTACAAGCTGTCCAAGACTCTCAATCGTCGAGCAAATCCAGTATTTAACTTCATAAAAGCTGTACTGAAGTGTCTCCGCCAGCGACCCTTTTGCACGTGCTGTTGTCCCATAGAATCCGAACAAATACCGTCCGCTTTCTTCATCCAGCTTCGGCACCAGAACCGTCGTATGCTTTTCGTCTCCGCGTTTATACGTGATTTCCACAGGCTCATTCGCATGGAAATATGTATAAACAGATACTTCCCGATAAAGATGGATCGGTTTCCTGCCCATCTTCACAATTTCATCGCCTGCCTTAAGACCTGCTTCCTGCGCAGGATATCCGTCCATAACATCACTCAGCACCGGACGGTCAAACCCGACGCTTGCAACCAGAATCAGGGAAAAGGCAATCGCCATAATAAAATTAAACACTGGCCCCGCCGCCACGATTGAGACACGCTGCAGTACGGTTTTGTTATTAAAGCTGCGGGAGTCGTCGCTTGCTTCATCCTCGCCTTCCATCATACATGCTCCGCCAAACGGCAATAGCTTTAAGGAGTATTTTGTCTCTCCTTTCGTAAATCCAACCAGTGTCGGCCCAAGGCCCAGGCAGAACTCGTTGACCCGTACATCACTGTGCTTTGCCAGCAGAAAATGTCCCAGCTCGTGAAATAAAATAATAATGCTGAAAATAACCAATGCCAATAAAATATTCAATCTACCACCTGCTTTCTATCCATTCATAAACGGTATGTTCTGTTTCCAGTACTTCATCCAGCGTTGGCTGTCCGATGTATGCACAGTGTAGCATACATTCGTGAATGATCTGTGTAATATCCAAAAAATTTATTTTTTTCTCCAAGAATTTTGCAACTGCCAGCTCATTTGCCGCGTTAAAGACCGTCGGCATATTTCCGCCGCGGCGTGCCGCTTCATAAGCAAGACGCAGGCCGTCGAACGTCTCTGTATCTGGTTTTTCAAAAGAAATGCTGCCCAGTGCAAAAAAATCCAGCCTGCGTCCGGACAGTGGTCTGCGCTTTGGATAATACAAAGCATACTGAATCGGCAGCCGCATATCCGGCGTGCCAAGCTGCGCCATAATACTGCCGTCCTCGTATTCTACCATGGAATGAATCACAGACTGCGGCTGTACAACGACCTGGATCTGGTCCAAATCTGTGCCGAACAGCCATTTTGCCTCCATCACTTCCAGACCTTTATTCACCATAGTCGCTGAATCAATGGTAATCTTTTTTCCCATGCTCCAGTTCGGATGCTTTAATGCGTCTTCGACCTGCATACCGGACAGCTCTGCCCGTGTTTTTCCACGGAACGGCCCGCCGGATGCGGTCAGCAGGATTTTATGAATGCGGTTTCCTGTTTCCCCGTTCAAAGACTGGAAAATGGCGCTGTGTTCGCTGTCAACCGGAAGGATCGGTACGCCGTATTCCTTTGCAAGCGGCATAATCAAATGGCCCGCAGTTACTAACGTCTCTTTATTTGCCAGCGCTATTTTCTTTTTTGCCGCAATGGCGGCGATCGTCGGGCGCAGGCCGATCATGCCTACGACCGCTGTGACCAGCAGTTCCGTTTCCGGAAGGACGGCAGCTTCGATCAGGCCGTCCATGCCGCTTACAATCTTTACTGGCAGGTCGCTTACGCGCAGGCGCAGCTGCCTGGCGTCTGCTTCTTCCCAGACGGCCGCAAGCTTTGGCCTGAACTCGCGGATCTGGCGCTCCAACAGGGTAATGTTTTTTCCGGCGGTAAGCGCCTGGACGCTGATATCGCCCTGTTCTCTGACAATTTCAAGCGTCTGTGTCCCAATGGAACCTGTCGAACCTAATATTGCTATCTGTTTCATAACTCTCCACACCTTTCCTGATCCGCAGAAGGCATTCGATGATCTGCGGACGCCTGTTTTACAACAGGTACCTTGCCAGATATAAAATCACGGGCGCCGTAAAGATCACACTGTCGAAGCGGTCTAAAATCCCGCCATGTCCCGGGATCAGCGTTCCATAGTCCTTAATTTCATAATTACGTTTGATCGCTGACGCCGCCAGATCCCCAATCATGGAAATCAAAGCGCCAACCGTACTGATCGCTGCCAGGATCAAAATCTGCGCATCTGAAATATGCATCTGCCCGCGAAATGCGTAAGCATACAACGCAGTCAGCAAAAATGTTCCTGCAAGTCCTCCAATCGCGCCTTCCACTGATTTTTTCGGCGACAGCACCGGAGACATTTTATGTTTCCCAAACTTTACGCCTACGCAGTACGCACAAGTGTCGCAGCCCCAGGAACATAAAAAAATCAGCCATACAATATATGCTCCCTGTGCCATCATTCTTGTCTGCCAGATGCAGGAAAGCATCACAGCGACGTAAAATACCCCGAAAAAAACTGCCGTAATCTGCGATGCATGGTACTTTGGATAAGCCAGCACATATACCGCCAGCAGCACAATCAACAGCCCCATAACATACAGCATTGGATCTGGCAGCCAATGCAGATACAGGTCTGAATAAAAAATAACTGCAGCCGCATACCCAATCACTGCCGCGGCTGTTTGTTCCATTTGATAAACCCGGTATAATTCATACATTCCGATCAGCGAAACCGCACATGACGCCGCCAGCAGGATTTCCCCGCCGGTAATGATCAGCACAAGTGCAGCGGCTACCAGTATCATTCCGCTGATCAGCCTTGTTTTAAACATGTCCTTCTCCTTTTATTTCCTGAAAAAAATCTGTTTGGTCGAATGCTGCCGCACCCCATCTTCGGATACGAACCTTTTTTGCAACGGCTTAAGATTCCTCTGACAGTCCCCCATATCTGCGTTCTCTGTTTTGATATGCCGCAATCGCCTTTTTCAGCTCTGCTTCATCAAAATCCGGCCATGGGGTATCCGTAAAATAAAATTCACTGTAAGCCAGCTGCCAGAGCAGGTAATTGGACAGCCGCTGTTCCCCGCTTGTGCGGATTAAAAGATCCGGGTCCGGAAGATCTGCCGTATCCAGATATCCGGAAAAGACCTCCTCGGTAACGGCATGTTCCGACAGCTTTCCGGTTTTGATGTCCGTGTACATTTTTTTCATAGCGCGCAGCATCTCATCCCTGCTGCCGTAATTCAGGGCGATCTGAAAGTTAAAGCCGTCATACGCTCTGGAAACCCGCTCTAATTCCAGGATCTGCTCCTGTAGCTTAGGCGACAGGCGGGAAAGATCTCCCAATACCCGTACACGCATATTATTTTTCTTTGCCGTCTTTAAGCAGGTCTTCATATAACTGCCTAACAGACGCATCAACTCGTCTACTTCCGGCTGCGGGCGCCCCCAGTTTTCCGTAGAAAACGCATAGACTGTAAGATATTTTATGCCCATATGCCCCGCGATATCACAGATTTTCTCTACATTTTTCGCGCCCATGGTATGGCCGTAATTGCGCGGCATCCCTTTGCTTTTTGCCCATCTTCCATTTCCATCTAAAATAATTGCCACATGCTGCGGTATTTTCATTTTATTTCCTTTCCCATATCGCGGCGGCCGTGTAATAAAAGAAGGGAACATCGCCGCGGCTATGTTCCCCGATTATCGCTAAACAGTCATGATTTCCTTCGTTTTGTCCTCAACCGCTTTGTCAATATCAGCAATAAATTTGTCTGTCATTTTCTGGACTTTCCCTTCCAGCTCTTTGATCTCGTCCTCGGAAATATCTTCCTTTTTGCCGAGTTTCTTAAAAGAATCATTGGCGTCACGCCGGATATTGCGGACAGCGACTTTGGCTGCTTCGCCTTTTTTCTTGATCTCTTTTGCAAGATCTTTACGCCGCTCCTCGGTCAGTTCCGGAAACACAAGGCGGATTGATTTTCCATCATTTGTCGGATTAATCCCCAGATCGGAAGTCAGGATTGTTTTTTCAATCTCTTTTACCATGGAAGGCTCCCATGGCTGGATCAGGATCATCCGTGGTTCCGGCACATTCACATTGGCAACCTGCTGGATTGGCGTCGGTGTGCCGTAATAATCCACACGCAGCTTGTCCAGCACATGCGGGTTCGCCCTTCCGGCACGGATGCTGCCAAATTCTTCCTGCAGGTTTTTCATTGTTTTATTCATTTTATCATCATACTGAACTAACCTATCGTCCATAAATCCTCCCTGCACCCTATACGGTGATCACCGTTCCGTTGAAATCGCCGCTGAATGCCTTTACAATGCTGTCCGGCTCATTCAGGCTAAAGACGTACATCGGCAGCTTGTGTTCCATGCACATCATGGAAGCTGTCAGATCTATTACCGCCAGTTTTTTCTCAACAACTTCGTGAATCGATAACGTATCATAGCGGACCGCATTCGGATTCACTTTCGGGTCGCTGTCATAGACACCGTCAATCGCTTTTGCCAGCAGCATTCCGTCCGCTTCGATCTCTACCGCACGTAAGACAGCCGCCGTATCCGTAGAAAAATACGGATGCCCGGTTCCGCCTGCAAAAAATACAACCATTCCATGCGCAAAATATTTATTGGCACGGTCTTTGGAAAACGGCTTGGTAAACGTACCGCATGTAAATGGCGTCAGCACATTTGTCTTCATCCCTGCCGAACGAAAAATCTCGGATACATAAATGCAGTTCATCACTGTCGCCAGCATACCAATCTGGTCTGCCTTTGTACGGTCGATCGATTCACTCGTCCGGCCGCGCCAAAAATTACCGCCGCCGATCACGATCCCGACCTGAACACCGTCATCCAGCAGCCGTTTTACCTGGTCTGCCACTCTGCGTACAGTCGCTTCGTCAAATCCGGTCTTTTTATCCCCGGCCAGAGCTTCTCCGCTTAATTTCAACAGAACTCTTTTCATCTTTTATTTGCCTTTCTTTTCCCCAAACAGGCTCTCTACATCGATATCTGCATAACACTGAGAACAGAAACCTTCGATCACTGCACCATTGTTAATCTGTACAGACCTGGACTTGATATTTCCAACGATAACCGCGGATGTATCCACAACAACCGGCCCCTGCACATCAATATCTCCTTTAACTGCACCTGCAATTACCGCAGAAGTTGCCGCAATGTTGCCCACAACGACAGAGCCAAGGCCGATCTTTACAGTACCTGTGCTCATAATTTCGCCTTCGATCTTAGCTGCATCAGAAAATACTTCTGAAGATGAGCTGTTTCCTTTAATTGTACCAGTTACTTCCAGCTTGCCGTTGCACTGTACATTTCCCTCTACCCGGCCGCTGATGCTGAAAGAGCCTGTAGTAGACAGATTACCTTTGATCGTAGTTCCTGTTGTGATAATGGATACTTCATCAGTAACCTCCAGAGATTCCGTAGACAAGTCATCATCCATTGTTACTGCTGTCTCCTTTGTCAATTCCTCGTTCATTGGTAGTTCCTCCTTGATTGTTATACTTGGTTTCTTTTGATCATGCGCAGCGCTTAACGCTTTTGGTTCAGCTATAGCCTGCGGCTTTGGCTGTGCCTGCTGCTGTGGCCTTGCCTGCGGTTTTGGCTGCATACGCTGCGGCTTTTGGTCAGCCTCTTTTAACAGCGCATCAAAATCAAACGGCAGATCATCGTCATCTTTTTTTTCTGGCTCTAAGATAGTATCAAAACGACTGAGCGCTGCCTGGATCGACTCTTCTTTGTGGACAGCCTTTGGCGGTTCTGCTTTTGGCTGCGGCTTTGGTACTGCCTGTGGTTTGGACGGCTGCGGCTGTTCTTTTGCCACTGCCTGCGGCTGTTCTTTTTGCGCAGCCTGTACCTGCGGCTTCGGCGCTGCAGTCTGCTTAGCCACAGGCGCCTGCTTTGGTTCCGGCGTCTTTTCCAATACTGGTTCTTCAGGCTCGATCTGCACATGGCGGACCGGCTCTTTTTTGTCTACGCGTTCCAACAGGCCGTCCAGCTTTGAAAGCTCAGACTCGATGTCCAGATCCCCGTCCAGCGTATTAACCATCATTTCCGGGGATTCCTCCAGCTCTTCTTCCATTTCAAAATCTTCCCCCGGCAGCAGCTCGTTCACTGCCAAAGACAGATCATCTTTGAAATCTTTAAAAAAACTCATTTCTTACCTCCATTTATCCGTATGTAGTCAGTCTTCCACACTTTTGGCCGAAACATGCTGCACAAGCGTTGTATCTTCTTCAATCGGCAGAATTTGTGCGTCCATGTCCAACAGCCGTTCAATCATCTTCGGCAGAGCCTTTACCGTATTGCGCTTATTATCGGCATCATGCAGCAACACTACTGACGTATGATACTTTACAACGTCTTTCATCACATTGTCAACAAGTTCCTTTACTTTATATGATTGGGAAGACGCATCTCCGCATTCCGCATTCCAGTCAAAATAAGTTATCTTCCTGTCATTTAATACGCGGATAAATTCCTGCATGTCAAGCTCGCTGACCTGGTTGCTGCTGCCTCCCGGAAACCGGTACAAGCTGCACGTAAAGCCCAGCGTCTCAAAAATCCTGCCCTGGATCTGTTCCAGATCCTGTTCAAAAGCTTCAGTAGATGCGTAGATCTCATGATATTTATGCGTGTAAGAATGCATCCCGACGGTATGTCCGCGTTTGTGAATCTCCTGATACAGCCGCAGCGACTCCTCATCTTCCCTGCCTGTTAGAAAGAATGTCGCTTTTACCTGATATTTATCCAGAATATCCAGAATTTTTTCCGTATTTTTGCTTGGCCCGTCATCAAAAGTCAGATAGACTTTGTGAGCGTATTCCTTTTCCTCCGTCTGTGTCGCAGCTCCTGCCTGTTGGATCTGTTCTGCAGCCGCCTCATGGGTATCTTTTGCAGCCAACCGCAGCTGGCTTGACGCAGACTCTTTGGCAGCTGCCCCGGCCTCGATCTGCAGCTTGTTTTCTTTGGATCCGCTGCTGTTTTTGGTCACCAACCCATATGTATCATCGGCGCCCGAAGTCTGGTTATCCTGCTGGTCGATTTGCTGGCTGCGGATCGTATTTTCGGTAATAATATCGATTTGCTCCTGCAAAGAATAGACTTTTGCGATCAGTGTGATCGAGATCAGCATCTGTGCCAGCATCCAGGTAACCAAAAACCAGATCAAGCCTGTTTTTATACGCTGCACCCGCTTTTTTCGTTCCAGGCGGTCATTTAACCCTTCATTTTTATTGCTCATTCAATTTTCCCAGCCCCCTGGTCATTATTATCCAAACCATTGTAACATATTTGGTTCCTGAAGAATATGATTTTTTTGCGTTGTATTGTTGTTTTTTTAAGGGAGTATTTCCTGTTTTTTCTGATTTTATTATAAAAAATATGTTCTTTTTTGTCAATTCATAGTATTTTCAGTTAATTCTAATTGAAAACTTTGTGTCGGATTTAGTATAACATGGATTAGATTTATTGTCATTATGAAAATTTTTCTTTTTGTATTTTTTACAGACAGGGGCGCCCTGGCCTAATGTTCCCACACCATCCAGGGCGCTCTCCCCTGCGCCACCATATCCTCCAGTTTTTCTTTTTCCCGCTTCGTATCCATACACTGCCAGAATCCGTCATGCTGGTAAGCATACAGCTGTCCGTCCGCGACCAGCTGCCGGATCGTTTCCTGCTCAAATACGGTATGATCATCTTTTAAATAAGAAAAAATTGATGGTTCCAGTACCATGTACCCTGCATTAATACGGGAACCATCCGCTTGTGATTTTTCACGGAATGCATGCACACAGTGATCTTTACTGCCGATTTCCAAGACGCCGAATCGCTGTTCGGTATAGACAGCTGTCAGTGTTGCGATTTTTTTATGTTTTTTATGGAATTCTGTCAGCTTGCGGATATTAAGATCGCTGACGCCGTCGCCATAGGTCAGCAAAAACGTTTCGTCACCGATATATTTTTGAATTCTTAAGATCCGGCCGCCTGTCATTGTATCCAGCCCCGTATCAATCACCGTTACTTTCCACGGTTCTGCCACATGATTATGGACAGTCATCTGGCCGCCTTTGCAAAAATCAATGGTTATGTCGCTGTTATACAAGTAGTAGTCCGCAAACCATTGTTTGATCATCTGCTGCTTATAGCCTGCGCAGATAATAAAATCATGAAATCCATAATAGGAATATTCCTTCATAATATGCCATAAAATCGGCCTGCCGCCGATTTCGATCATAGGTTTTGGTTTTAAGTGGCTTTCTTCGCTGATGCGGGAGCCATAGCCTCCTGCCAGTATTACTACTTTCATTGGTGTTTCCTTTCTATATTCTAAAGCATCATAAACGCATCGTACTTTTTCAATACTTCTTCTGTCTTTCCTAATTCCACAAATTTTCCGTCATTGATCCACAGCACTTCATCACAGAACTTTTTGAGTGTATTTGTCGCATGGCTTACAATCAGGACGGTCCGATTGCTCTGCATCAGTTCTTCCATTTTCCGATAACTTTTTTTACGAAAACGTTCATCTCCTACGGAAAGCACTTCATCTACAAGCATAATGTCCGTATCCAAAATAGCCGTAACTGCAAAGGAAAGCTTGGAATACATCCCCGAAGAATAAGTGCGTACCGGGCGGTCAATAAAATCACCCAATTCTGAAAAGGCTATAATTTCATCCATATGCGCTTTTACATACTGAAAATTACATCCAAGCAACATACCAGATTTCAAAATATTTTCCCGCCCGGTATTGTTCCCGTTGAAACCGATCCCGATCGCCATTAATGAAACACGGTTGCCTTTTGTGTCAATATATCCTTCGTCCGGACGGAAAATTCCTGCAACAGACCTAAGAAGGGTCGTCTTTCCTGAGCCGTTGCGGCCGACAATCCCAAGTATTTTTCCTTTTTCCACCTGAAAAGAAACATCGTCTACCGCCCGAATCGTCTCGCAGCGCTGTATCCCTTTTTTTAACAGACTCTGATGCAGAGACATATGCATCAGATTACGATAATCAATGCTGACATGACTGACTTCCAGTGCAATTTCTCCCATATCCATTCTCCTTTAAACAATTTTTACATAAGCATTCTCATTCTTGTATACGACATGAACACCCATACAGCATAAGAGCGCAGAGATTACCAGCCATAACACGATCTGCGGGACATTTGAGACCATCCCGTAAAGCAGCGCGTTACGCATTGTATCAATCACCATTGCAACCGGATTCAGCACCAGCATGATTCCATTGAGCGGTGCATCCAGCGTCGTCATAGCGTCATAAAATATTCCGGATAAAAACATCAGCATACTTAACAAAATGCCTACCGCATAAGACAGATCATCCACATATACCCCAAAGTGCAGAAATAGCATTCCTACGCCAAAAGACAGTAAAATCAACGTCAGATAGGCCGGAAGAATCCATACCGCAGCCCAGGTAATTTTAACCTGAAAGATGATCAGCATTGGGATCAGTACCGTCAGGGAAAACAAGAGCTTTAAAAAGTTTAAAATCATATTAGAAAATAATAAAATAAACTTCGGTACATAGACCTTGGAAATAATATCTTTGTTATTACGCACCAGCTTTACACTATAGTTTAAAGTCTTGCTGAAATAATTCCACATCAACAGGGAGGAATAAACAAACGTAGCATAGTTTTCTATGGAATTACCCATAATCTTTCCAAAGACAATCACATATACCAGCATATTAAAAAAGGGTTCCAAAAGCCACCATAGCCTGTTCAGATACGAATTTGCCACTTCCGCTTTCAGATCGGTCTTTGCGGCATAATACATATACTGATTATATTTTTTCATATCAGAGATAAATTTTTTCACTTCATGCACTGGGCTGTGATTATTCTGGTTATATTCGGATTTCCAGTCTTCAATAACCGCTGCTATCATAAAAAGAAGCAGCATGATCCCGAACAATCCTCCCATTAACAGCAGACGTTCCTGAAAAAACGAGGCAGAAAGCGTTTGCATCTGCTCCCAAAATGCATCATTCATATCCAGCATCTGCCCCGCGGCCCCGGATAACAGAATCCCTTCCTCTTTCCATTGTGCATGTGAAGCCTGCGGGTCTGCCAGGGCATTGTAAAAGGCAGAATGTGTCATTTCCATAATACGCATCGTTTTACCCGCTCCTAAAAACCGCACTTTTGTAATCAAAGTCTCTCCGGGAAGATCCGGCAATTTCAGAATCTGGTATGAATGGTTTGCAATATCCGTATTGTCCAGCCGTATCTCATATTCGTCACTGCTTTCACCGACCAATACAAGTGTCAGATTCCTGTTGTCAAATGGAAAAACTGCCACCGCAAATACGCCTGCCGCAAACAAGATCCAGACCAGCACCCTGATCCTGCGATAGACAGATGTTCTTCTTTGTATTTTCATAGCTTCTCCGATCCTTTATAATAGTCTACGGTATAATAAATGCCGTCTGCCCCTAATGTGTGGGTCGGCCTGCGGTCTTGTAAAGCTGGCAGACGCATATAATCCCCGTATTGTTTTTTCAGATAGGCATCCTGGTCCGCAGGCGCCATCAGCCGCAGATTATCGATTCTGCAGACAGTACCTTCTCCAAACCATTGTTTCTCAAACTTCCAAGGCAGACAGAAAATAAATCCATTTGACATAAGATAACTAGTTGTCTCCTGACCATTATACATTCGCCGCATACGTTCATAAACCCAAAATATCAGCCGAAGCGGCACCAGCCGTCCGATTCGGATGAAAAGCTTCACCTGTCTTTGGATCTTTTTGGGTGCATGTCTGTATTCCTTGTAATCTATATAAGCCCGATGCCCCATGCCAAGCCCGTAAATGCCCTGCAGCGCAAGCGTCTGCAGCTTATGTTTTTTCGGGTTATCCGAAGCATTGTCCAGTATGTAAATATCCAGCGGCATATGGTTTTGGATATCTTCCCTGCCTTTTCCGCGAATCTTTTGAAATGTGATCACTGGCACTTCTTCTTTCATGTACACAAGCCTTGACATATAATCCAAAAAAGTTCCTCTGCCCATTTGGTCATATTCCAAAAACAGAAACGTTTCGCCATCCCATTCTTTTGGAGCGATTTTTTTTAATTTGTCAAAATCTTGCCTCGGCATGGCAATGTCCGCATCATCATCCCATGGCACAAAACTCTGATGCCGTACAGCCCCGAGCAGCGTTCCGCAGATCAGATAATACCGCAGATGATATTTTTTACATACACGATCAATTTCTGTAAGCAGAATTTTATTATATGCCTGTGCCCGATGCAGCAATTCCATTGGCATACCAGGCTCTACATTGATTCCCACATACGGCTTTCCCAATTCTTTACGATATTCAGGATTTGTAAGAATCTCATAATAATAAGCCTGCAGATCATCGCCAAACTTTCCCTGCAGGGCAGTATGGCGGCGCAAAAATTCCCGAATACTAAAATCCAGCTTTCCTTGCCTTCCCTCTGACATTCCAAAGGTAACAAAATGCTGAAAATACGCCTGCGGGTCATCGCCAAATGCCTCTCGCAGATCCGCATAAGCCGCGCGGTAATATTCCACCGAAAATACCGGCTCATAATCTACACCCTTATAGATTGCATGAAAATCATTCATATACATCCCTCATTCCCGCAGCCCGGGATCAGGTAATCCCTGTAATTGGTCCAATGCCGTATACCTTGGATCTGCATCGTTAATCACAATATTGCTTGTGGAAGCAGCATCCGCTGCGGCAGTCTCCGCCGCAGGCACTCCTTGGATTCGAGCTTCAATCAATGCCTTTAATTTGGTTGAGCAAGTGCTTTTTGTATAGGGGAAAAACTCAATCGCAGAACCTACCCGTTCCAGATTCTCCTGATCTGCCAGCCATCCCGGATGCCCCGCATAATCGTCCCCGGAAAACAGCACATCAAAATGATACAGATTCCAGGCTGTCATCTTATCTATCGTTTCCACCGTAACCGGAACCGCCCTGTCCACATAAGCAAGACTCGCTATAATATCAATCCGTTCCTCAAAAGGAATAAACGGCGGGTTCTTTTTATAAAATTCCACAAGCCCGTCTGTCAGCACACCTACTGTCAGATAATCGCAATGCGCCCTGGCATTGCGGATTACATTCAGATGCCCGATATGGAACAGATCAAATACTCCCGCGAGATACCCTGTATGATAATGTTTCATAAATCCTCCTTGTTCCCATTGCATTTATTTGTATGATTCTGTACTAATTTGGCAGCATTCTCTCTCATTTGTTCATAAGATACCTGACTCATTTCATGAAACCGCTGGAAAACCTGATGCTTGCGCAAAGAAGAAATAAACGCCGCTTCTTCCTGAAAAAACACGTCCCACATAACGCTGCTGATCCCATACCTGCGAAGCATTGCTGCTTTTGACACTGCTGTCTCCGCCTGCGGGATATGCAGATACGTATATAACAGCACGCGAAACATTGTATATTTCGCAGGATATACATGCCTGACAAATTCCTGGTCAAAATAAATGAGCTGGCCTTTCTCATAAAAACAGTTCATCGGAACCATATCAAAATATACATTTTTCAGGAAGATGCCCCAGTCCTCTTCGTTCCACTGCTGCCGCAGCGGATGCTGTGTCCCGTCCGCTTCTTCCGATGAACTGCGGATCTCTTGCCAGACCTGATCCAGCAGACTGACAAATAATGTTGCGTCTTCCACCGCTGCCTTTCGCAGTACAGACAACAATAAAGGCAATTCCATATACGGCATCCGGACCTGCCCATCCGCCATAATTTCATGCGGTACAATCATAATACCATGGCATTGCAGATCCTGCGCATGATCCACCGACCGCTTTAACGCCTTCATCCCCTGCGGATGCAACGCTTTTTTATACATAAAATTCCCCTTGTGTATGGTTGCCATAGCAGCTTCCTTCCCTCTGTCTGTCGTAAACAGCACGGAATGAATATCCGTACATGCTCCACCATCCGGCACACATTCCACAAAAAAAGAATTTGCAAATACATGCAGACACCCGGACTCTATGCAAAAATCCATAAAGTCCGACTGCGAAGCCACGACCGTATACTTGTCCGGATAGTATGAGATCACACGGTCTTTTACACTATCTTTGGGCAGACAATCCTGCGCATATACCGCCTGCACCATCTGATCATCCGGCAGCGGATAATAAAACTGGTAATTACGGATACCAGCTTTGTCCAAAATGATTTCCAATTCCTTTTTGGTGAAGCCTGACAATCCATGATCTACAGGATAACCATTCACTCCATCATAAGGAATGCCTGTTTTCCGATCCGGTTCTCCACACAAATAACGGATACCCATCCGATTCTGACAGATCAGCAACAGTTTTCCAAAAGGCTTTAAAAAAGCACACAGTCTTTTTACAAAATCCGCATAATCTTTCAGGTTTTTGCTTAAGACGCCCTGGCTTTCCAAAATACCGGCTGCCAACACATAGTCATAGTTTCTTTCCGGACACAGATCCATAAGGTCGCAATTACAAACAGTCAGATTCTGCTTATTCCGGCATCGGCTTTGGATAGCCTGTACACGGCTAAGCTCCCGTTCCACTGACAGGACATGCGCACATTTTTCGCACAGGACATGTGTCAGTTCTCCAAATGCGCCGCCTGCTTCCAGGACATTTGCATCCTTTTCCAAAGGATACCATTCCAATAATGAGGCCCGCATAGGCGTAAGGCGCAGCTGTGCAGACCAGCTTTCGTCTGCCTGCAGAATGGCGTCATAATCCTCTGGAGATTCCTTCTGGATATAGTCCAGGATCTTTTGGTCGTCCTGGAGATTTTTTTCATCGTATAATTTTTTTCCGATCATTGTTTATTCTTCCAATCAAAGGTCTACAGGAACTCTCTGTCCGCTTTTCAAGTCATCAATCACATGCAGCTGTTTCCAAACTGGATGATTGATACAAGTCCTTGCATTTTCCATCAAGCTAAACACCAGATCCGCCGTATCTTTGCCCATGCTGATATGCGGCATCCACATTGTGCTGCTATATTCACTGAAAAAATCAATAATTCCCTGCTGTACTTCCTGAATCAATTTTATTTCATCCGCAGTTCTTTGTTCCTTTCCATATACAGGTTCTCCGTCTTTTGTAAAGCATTGTAAAGAAGGGATATTGGGATCTGTTAAGATTGCTTCCAGATACAAATATTTAGCCATGATAAATCTTGCATCATCCTCTGGAATCTCTGATTCATAACATCCTTTTTTTGCTTCTTCAAAAACGTAGTTCGTAGGTATGATCCGTTTCCAAAAATACAGTCCGCTCAAGTTTAGACCAAAATACGCAGATAAATAATGCTGGCAAGTACCTTGAGATGCTAAATCAAAAAAAGCATACTTTTTCTTTTTACTGATTCCTTGACGATCCATATATGTCAGATAGTTTTGATGAAATCTTGCGCTGCAGGCATGTATCAGCGGCTGCTGTTCAATGAGAAACTGTATCCATTCTTGATCCTGTTCTTGCTTACATACAGGTAACTGTTCCTTAGAGACATTGAAAATGTCCCTAAGCACCTGGATCGGATTCGCATCCAGCATTCCTCTGACCGCCTTACGAATATCTTCTTCACTGCTGGTACAGGCGCTGATACAAGCTACCCTGGAAGTTAAAAAGTACAGATCCGGCACGTCTTTGGATGCAATCCCCATTTTTTTCATTATCTGATATAATTTTTCAAACAAATACCCGTCCCTTGCTCCAAATAGAATACCATCCACATCCATTTCTTTCAGCTGTTCATTCATCCATACCATAAAATGCGTGACCACAGGCGCAAACAGGCAATAGCCGATTCCATAAGCAGAGTCAAGGACTGGACGTACGCTGCGAACAGGAAGTGTAAATGGGTCCTGAAAAACAGCCGCACTAACTTTTCCTAATAGTAATTGATCGTTCAAGCTTAAGTCCTGTACTTTATTTCCCAAACAGAACCAGGTAGAATGACTGATCATATCCATCATATCCCGCACATGATAATGATCAACCCCATACCGTGCAGACCAGTAACCATCATATTCTATATGATCGCCTACATGAAGTATCTTTCTATGACCAACATCACGCACAACGCGTTCAAACAACCCTTCATATTTTAACTGCCTGTAATCACAGGAAATGTACATTCCTTCATATCCGCAAATATCTTTTTCTTTCAGAATATTATCAATAACTGCTGCCGGCAGATACATATCTGACACAAAAAACACTCTTTTTCCTTGAGAAACAGCATAAGAAAAACAGTCCACGACAGTTTTTCTCTGGATCAGTACATCTTTTTCCGTCTGAATCTCAAGATCCAATAAAATGTTGCGCTGCTGATCCGTAATACCCGTAATCTCCTGAAAACGCTTATAGATTTCATAAATCGTAGGATTGCGCACAGTATTTGAAATAAGCGCTTCTTTTCTTTTCTCACGATAATTTTCTATTGCAATTCCCTGGCACATTGCTCTCTCTCCGACGATGTCAAATACTGCCTCAGCATCATAAATCTGACGAGTGAGAAGCGTATCAAACAAATCAAAGCAGATTACATCATAAGCATCGATCCATTCCATCAGCTGATTCATAACAACCTCCATCCTGACATTACAGACAATTCCGCTGCTTTATATACCGATTACCTGAACAGGAATACTACTTGTCTGATTTAATAAACTGTTATAAAATGGATCTCCGTCGGACAGATAGTTTTGATACCTTTCATGTCCGATATCCACGGAACCCATATTATCTTCCTGTTTTTTTCTGTGGTCTGTCATTTTCACATAAGGGGTATATACATTCCATCGGTTCTGCTTCTGTACATCTATGCAAAAATCTATAACTGCTGACAGGCTGCTTTCATCAAAACCGCCTGCTTTCTCATACACGTCCTTAGAAAAAGCCATGCACTTTTGAGAAACTGCCGTTACATTTCTGGTCATCAGAGGCGAAATGGCAGGCTCTCCATGCTGAATTGGTTCCATGCCAGCATACATATCATATACCCATCCGTCTTTGTCAATACGGATTCCTGCGCTTTCTATCATACCGTCTTCATCCAGAATCAGTCCCCCAACCACGCCCACATCCCTGCGCAGTGCATTGGACGCCAAACGTTCTGCCCAGTCCGGTGTCAGCATCTGCAGATATGGGTCCATAAGCAGAATCACAGTTCCTTTCGCCGAACGTATGCCATCATTACAAAGGCCAGCCCATACTATTTTGGATGATGGTATCAGCCTGGCGCTTTTCGGCAGATCTGCACCCTGCACATTCCCGACCAAAAGCAGCTCTGCCTGCATTTTTTTACATAACGCACAAAGTTTGGGGATCTGCATGGATAAGCATTCCTCTTCTGATACAATCGGCACAATAATGGATACTGCTGCTTCCGGCGGCAGCACATAGACTACATCATAAATATGCAGCCATTGTGTTTCCCTGACCGACGCATAGCCGTTCCCATACTTATGATTCAGATAGTCCTGAATCGCCTTTAAAGCTGCTTGCTGTGTATAAGGTTTTGCTGAAGCATCCAGTGCCGTAGAAGTCTTAAGCAGTCTCCAGGAATAAAGCAATCCTTCCACATGCCGGATAGACGTTGCATGTGTGCTCATTCGCAGCACCAAATCGTAATCCTGACTGCCATTACAAACTGTCCGAAAACCTCCTGCCTGTTCAAATAAAGACCTTTTAAATCCCAGGAGATGTCCGACATACATCTGAGCCGTCATTAGATCCGGTGACCACTGCGGCTTAAAAAACTGCCCAGAGTGCGTTTCTTTTTCATCTACCTTATCCATATCGCTGTATAACATATCCGCATTGGATCTGCAGATTTTCTGATAAAATTTCAAAAGAGCATCCGGATGCAAAAGGTCATCCTGATCCATCAAAAGCAGGTAATCACCATCAGCCATTTCAGCTGCTGCATTCGTTGCTTCAGAAATCCCTCGATTACTGTTCATAATTCTGACCTTTATCCTGTCATCATGAACCTGATAAAGATATGTCCTAACCCGTTCATTCGTAGAACCGTCGTCTACCATACACAGCTCCCAGTTGCCATAACTTTGCCCATAAATACTTTTGACCGCACGGGACAGATAGACAAGATCTGCATTATAGACTGGCATCAGTATGGAAAACTTTATGGAATCAGACACCGTGATTGCTGATTTGTACTTTTCTGCTATCCCCTGCTCCAGCTCACTAATGGATATATAATCAAATAGTCCCTTTTCATCAATGAGCTGTCGGATTTCTTCTACATCCTGCGGATTACGGATTGCAATAATAATCCCGGCATGTCCGCATCCTGCTGATTCCAATGTATGGCATTTATAATTACCTACCCGCGCGGGATTTTTTTCTGTTTCTGTTACAAGGATTGACTGCAGACAAATACCTTCTTCATCTATGATCTCCACGATCCTTTCCGCCCAGATTCCTGCCCCATAGACATAAAGCCGGGGATGGCATTTTGCAAAATTCTTTACGCCACGAATCACCTGATCGGAATATTTTCTCTGCGCTGCTCCCGCCAGTCTCAGCTGTTCAAAATCATACAAACAGTAAGAATGATCCAAAACACGAAACGTTTCCTGAAGTCTGTTCTGTATAAATGAAATTAGATACTCCGCGTAATCACATGTAAACACAGTTCCTGTATCATAACCTGCGTCTTGTGCTACATATCCCAGAATACGTTCAATGGCATGGCTGAGTGTTCCGTCATTTGCCATAGGTTCTTGCGGAAAATCCTCATATTTCCAGTCATAACGAAACAATTTTTCTAACGCTTCATATTTACACCAAAATACCGTTCCTATCGTAAACGGTGGTTTTGCGCGGCAGATATTGCAGTCGAGCCCCAGTCGTTCAGCCAGCCGGATGGTATTGTCAAAATTCGGCCCCCATGTATTGTGATACCAGTTGCGCATCACATCCCCAGTTGGTTCTGGAGGAACCAAAAGCCCAAGACACGGATGATCCAAAAACACCTCCAGCACATTTTCAATATATTGTTCTGACCCAAGCATACTGCTCCAAAGGTTACGGATCCAAAGATCAATTTCCCACCGCTGTCTTGGCAGGGCATGCACAGATTTTTTATCATGGATAAAACAAATATGCGTATATCTGCAAAGAAATTCCCTACAGGCAACCAGTAAGGAAGAAACATCTCTTCCACGGTTTTCCTTTTTTACCACAAAAGCATTCGTACGCTGCTCACAAAACGTTTCTGCCTCTTTTGCCAGCACCGGATCAGATGTGCAAATGCAAATGTCCATATATTTCGGAACATGATTTAAATAGGCCAGACTATCCTCTAATAAATCTTCATAATACAGACATGCCACCACAATTGCTTTTACCCCGTCCAGACTCACCTGGTTTGTCCTGACGCTACGCGGAAGTATGTAGTATAGATTTTTCTCTTTGCGTATGTCAATGATATTTTTCATTTGTCTATCACTCCTTTCAACAAATTTTTCCCAACAATACCGGAAATCCTGCATTACTTCATGATACACAGTTATGAAATGACCCTGCCCAGAATAGCACTTCTTTCAACATTCCCAATTTCTTTATACCGGCTATCCTTGCTCATTTCCACATGATCACCTATAACAAAATACTGATCTTTCTCTAATTTTATTTCTGAACCTGCAATTCCCGCATATAGAAAAATATTTTTTTGCGGAAACACCATACTCTCCTTCTCATTTACATATAAACATCCTTCTCTGATAACAACCCGATCACCAGGACAAGCCACTATCCGCTTTACAAGCAAAGCATTTAATGTCCCGCATTGAAAGGCAATGACATCGCCATATGTATAATCAGTTCGATTTTTTTCCAGAATAACCATTTGCATATTATGATAGGCTGGTTCCATGGAATCTCCATGGATCAACAATAACTGGTAACAATTTGTTGAAATATACAAACAACATATTATTATGGAAAACAGCCAAAACAGTCTTAAAAAGATGCCGTTGCTCCTTATGCCTTTGGGCAGTTTGCCAATACATGACTGGAATGTCTCTAATTTCATAATTTTGTTTATGTTTGCAACGTCTATCATACTTCCTATGTATCCTTGATCTTTCTTTCCTGTGCTTTCTTTTGCAACTGCTGAATAATATAAACTGCTCCTATCTCTGCACTATTACCGACATGATATACCGACTCAGAAATAAATTTTCCAATAAAATCATAATATTCTGCTTTTGCATTCATCAACATTACAATTTTATCATTCAGCATGTCCAAATGTTCCATATCCAAAGAACATCCAATCTGTTCCCGTAACCATATGTTCAGCGGAACAATACCTATCCGTTTGTAATCTGGATTCATTACTTTCATTGGTGTATTGATAAATAAAACCGGTTTTTGAGTCACATAAGCATATTCATATGCAATGCCCGACCAATCCGTGATAACCAGATCTGCCTCAAAAATCGTACGATTTGATGAAAAATCTGTCTGTACGCATATATTTTTGTAATTTTTGTATTTTTCAATAATAGTATCTATCTGTTGCTTTTTATGACGTATATGTTGGGGATGCGGACGGATTGTGATATAATAGTCCGTACTCTTTAATTGTTCCAAAATTTCTTCAATACAACTATCCATAATATTATCCTGTTGCCAGGAAGGAGCAATTAGAATGCGAATTTGATTTGCCATACTATCATCCATTACTTTATAAGCTGCACGCATTTCATCAATCAGGCAGCATCCACTTTCCACTAATTTCTTTCTCTTCAGGCCATTTATCTGCTCCCATGCTAAAATTTCTTTTTTTTGATATTTATCCAAGCAGAAAATAGTGTCATAATGATCAATACTACCTTTTCGCATCATCAGATTAATGCTTCCAATTCCATGCGGAATAAAGATATACTCTATGTCTTTTCTTACATAACTCCTCTTTATATGAAAATTTTCCAAATCCGGCATTGTCATTACAACTATGTCTGCATCCATTTTCATCATTAGTGTGATCAGCTTTTTTTCATTAATGTAATATGCTCTTATTCTGTCATTCGTCCTGGCTTTATCAAAAATCAGATCTTGTGGATCACCTGTAATATAATGAATTATTAAATTTGTATTTGACAATATGTATGCAATAATGCCACTATAGTATTTATAAAATCCATTGCTCTCTGAATAAAACACTAGATGTTTGTTAACTACGGAAAAGAAACGTTTATAATCATTTTTCTCCCGTTTCCTTTCCTCCCTTGACTGCCCATACTGTTTTTCCTTTCCAATCTGACTAAGTGTATTCAATGCTTTTTTACTTTCTTCTAGTTTTTCATAATCCACATATTCGCCCGGATCCATCCACATATTTAAACAATATAACTGTATAATCGCCATGAAATTGCTCGATACCCAGTACAGCACAACCCCGGCAGGAACAAACCACCCTAAATATAAGGATAATCCCACAGATAAAGCCATAACTGTATATTTATTCGCATGACTCTGCTCTGACTGCAGCACATTACTTCTATTTTGCACGATGCAAAGCAACCAGGCTGAAAAGCCAGCCATTATTGGTGACAGCCATAAGATTCCCCTACTATCTGCCGGAATGAGGCTTAAGTCAATTTTTAAAAAAAACATATCAACTTGTGGACGGTTGATTCCGCTTTTTATAACAGCAATTACACCTGCCAATAGTGCGATCTGTATAACTACAGGTATTATTGACAGCAAAGGATTGTATTTCTCTCTCTTGTAAATTTTGCTCTGTTCTTCATCAATCGCTTCATGATCACCATAATACTTTGCCTTTATAAAATTAATTTCCGGCTGCATTTTAATCATTTTGATCGCATTTTTATGTACCCAGACTGCAACTGGCAACAATACAATTTTACTGATAAATGTAAAAAGAATGATTGCCAATCCGTAATTGCCGCTTATCGTATAACAGCCATTCATTATCAATTCCAAAATATCATAAAACACATCATTTCCTCCTATCAGGCTGCAGTCATGTCATATTTCTATTATCATCCAAAAAACAGTCCATACATAACCCATTTATACATTTCACGGAATCAACGAAATCTTCATATTTTTGAAAAAAGACCCCATCCACCCGAAAGTACTGTGCAAGGTCACAACTACTTATATCCTGAGACAGCAGATGCCGCTTCGGCTGCACATATTGTCGGCAGAGATTCCGACATTCAGGTGTTGGAAGTGCTATATAGATCTTTTTCGCCCCACATGCCTTAACAGCATCACACACCACCCGTAATGTCATTCCGGTAAAAATGGCTTCATCGATTAGCACCACACTTTTGTCTTCAAGAAGTTCCTTGATCGGTATAATTTTTTCTCTAATCACTCTTTCCCGTAGGGAAATATCTGCAATCTGGAAGCTTCTGGTCATTACATCCGGTTTCACCAAAGCCTGAAGATATGGAATTTTCGATGTTTCAGATACACCCATTGCATAATACAACCCAGATGTTGGCACAGGAACAATATAATCTGCTTTTTCTTTTATTTCTACAGGCAGAGATTCACCAAGTTTTTTTCCTAGCCAGTATCTATACTCTCCTACATTAAAATGGTAAATGCGTTCAGTCGGATTGCTCTTATATATTAATTGAAAGACACACGATAGTTGTTTCCGCAGTATCTCAGTTCCCCTTTTGACATCTGTAACAATATAATCCTGCTGTTCTGTTTTCAATTTCACATGTTTCGGCCTGTCTCCCAGATTGCTGTTTTGGTCTTCTATGATCAGACTTTCATCTGCAGATAATTCCTTGGCAATTATTTTTGCCCATGTATACTTTGTCACAGATACATTACTCGTAATATGAACGATACCTGTTTGGAAAAGAGCTTTTGCAATTGAAAGTGCTACATCATCAATTAACACAGGATAACGCACCTGCTTGTTATCTAAGTAAAGCTTTTCTCTCTTTTTCAAAGAATTAATTACCTTTATCGGAAATACCTCTTTATCTAATTTACTGTTATATCCATAAATAATAGGTATTCTTACAATCAAGCTATCCGCATATTCAAGTACCTGATCCTCTGCTCTCTTTTTCGTCTCTCCATAATAATTACAAGGCATACGCGTATCATTTCGGCCATATTCTGTACCAGATTTCCCATCAAATACGTAATCTGTAGATATATGTATTAGTTTAATTCTATGTGCAGCACAAACCTCTACCAGGTTACCAACAGCCTCGACATTCACCTTATATGCTGTGTTTTTATTTTCCAGACACTTCTCAGGTTCAGCAATCCCTGCCGAATTTACAATTACACATGGTTTCTGTAATTTTACAAATGCCTCAACTGCATCCTTATCCAGCAAATCAACAACTTGAAATTCTTTGTCAGCACTGGTTGCCTTTGTTCCGATTGTATGATAACTTCTCTGTAAGACATGGTAAATTTTCTTTCCAAGAAAACCGGATGCTCCTGTCACCCATATTGTAAAATTCTCAACTCCAAAAACATGCTTTGCCTCAAGATACTCTGAATAAGTATTAATCCCACATATTCTGTTTGGTGAAAAAACCATTCTTATACTTTTTCTTTCTAATATTTTATTTAAAGCAACTGTATACCACATCTTTTTGCAGTCATAAAGCTGTGCTTCCAAAAATCCCGCACATTCACAGGAAAGTTTCATAATTCCCGCATATATCACCTGGCTTGACACATGTTTTCCAATCTCTTGTATTATGTTGTCACTAGTGTATACGATACCTGTATTACCAAAATTATTATTTGCATTTATTCCAACCACAGTATCAAGCGGAGCATTCAAAATAGTATCAAGCGCTTCTTCATCAAAGACTAGGTCTCCATCCAAAACCAGCAGTGTTTCATTTCTAACTGCCTGCATGGCTAGCCATAAGCTGTAAGAATTATCTGTTGATGCATACTCATAATTATCTATAACTGCAATTTCATTTATTTCACGTATTTTTTCAGCTTTATATCCTGCAGCAACGACAATATCTCGTACTGGTATCCCTTTTTTCTTTAAGAGACGTATCTGTCTGTCCAAAATTGTTTCATTGCCAAACTCCAAAAGGGTTTTTGGATGATCCTTTACCAAATCCCCCAATCGTCCACCCTTACCTGCAGCTAAAATAATTACCTTCACTTATCATCCCTCCCCAAGACATTTACTCATCAGCTTTTAATCCAAACATTTGAAGCGTCTCCAGATAATCTTTCACAAAATCAATCTCATGCCATTTTGCCATTGTTACATGATTATAAAACATATAATCCGAGCATAATTCTGTAATTGCGTTCGGATACCATGTTCTTTCACTTCTTCGACTAAGCAGCCGGTCTCTAAATTCTGGTATGATCTGCTTTGCAATTTTAAATATGCTGATATATACATATCCTGTATCCACATATTCTTTTCCAATTGCTTCTACACGTCTATTTTCCGATGTTACGATTCCTGTACTTTCCTCTAAATCTTTAGATTTCCTGCTCATCAACACATTTTCATGCTCATCTGCTAAAATCTCGTAGATCAGTTCTTCTTCAAAGCATAAGTCTGCATCCAGAATCAAGATATTGTCGTCACATACATACTTGAGTGCAAGACCCAGACTGTAGGAATTATCCTTCTTCTCATAATCGTTATTTATAATCAAATTAGGTGCATCATTCCTAAGTAGTTCATGACGGTACCCGCCAACAACATAAATCTCATTCCTATGAATTCCACATGTCTGTAAAATACGAATTTCCCTTTGCAGAATCGTCTCACTGCCAAGTTTTAATAAACACTTCGGCTTTCCTTTTGTATACGTACCAAGCCGACTCCCTTTTCCCGCTGCTAATATTACTGCTTTCATTTGGAGGCGATTTCTTTAATTGTATCTATAACGATCCGGTTTTGCTC
>VSNY01000003.1:67026-70719 GCA_009774535.1 Lachnospiraceae bacterium | reverse complement strand
AATCCTCGATAGCTCAATGGTAGAGCACACGGCTGTTAACCGTGGGGTTGTTGGTTCGAGCCCAACTCGGGGAGTTTGGAAGCTCGTGAATATTAAAAATATGTTTACGAGTTTTTATTCATCTTAGGCCCCATGGTCAAGCGGTTAAGACATCGCCCTTTCACGGCGGTAACACGAGTTCGATTCTCGTTGGGGTCACTCATCATCCTGATTCATCAATAGAATTAGGCGACATAGCCAAGGGGTAAGGCACGGGTCTGCAACACCCTTATCATCGGTTCAAATCCGATTGTCGCCTCTAAAAACTCTAAGGTTATGAAACCTTAGAGTTTTTATATTATCTGCATAAAATGAAAAGAAGTGAATATACTATGGATATACAAATTATAACGGCTCCTTTGATCGGAGGTCTGATCGGATTAATTACAAATAGTCTGGCGATAAAAATGCTGTTTCGTCCTTACAAGGAATTGAAAATTGCCGGATTGCGTGTTCCGTTTACTCCAGGTTTGATACCGAAAGAAAAGCCCAGGATTGCTCATGCGATTGCGCAGGTGATTTCCAGTTATATCTTGGATCAGGATACCATTCTTGCTGCTCTGGCGTCTGATTCGATCCGGGAAGCGTATGAAACATGGTATACACAGAAGTGGAATGACTGGAAAGCATCTGATCTTACAGTATCCGAATTTCTTCAGAGATATCACTTAGAAGAGCCTGCAGACAGATTGGAAATGAAAATAAGCGATTCGGTTAGTAACTATCTGATTCAATTATGTAAAGAAGAAGATCTTGTACGAAAACTGATAGAACAAATGTTTGAACAGTTTAAAGATCAGATGAATCCCTGGATGTACAAAATGGGCAAAAAACCGTTGCATTCTGCGCTGGAAACGATGATTCAACAGGCGGAAACAATGATTGCGGAACATGGCAAAGAATATATTGAAAAATATATAAAAGATGCTTATGAAGATTTGCTCGATCAGCCGGTTTCGGAAGCAGCAATGCTTTTAGAAAAAAATATACCTGATTTAAAACAGCAGATTTGGAATAAATATACAGAATTTGTGCAGCAGAAAGTTGGCAAATTTTTATCGACACTAAATGTTGCAGGTATTATTGAAAATAAAATCAATGATTATGACCTAAATGAATTAGAAACAATGATAATGGAAATATCCAAAAAAGAACTTCAGGCTTTGGTGTGGCTTGGAGGGCTGCTTGGAATGATTATGGGGTTTGTAAATTTAATTTTTTAATGTAGAAAACATTTTGTAGCAATTCCAGCCATTTGAAATCGCATCGCGATAGGCTGGATACCTGCAGCCACTACATTTTCATCCGGTCAGCGCAGAAAACGCGCAGAACTGTTACGAACTGTTGCATTATTTCAAATTTTAGTTTTAAATTTACTTGACTAATTCCTATTGATATGCTATACTGTTTTAGTATTTACAGAGAGGAATATATGGCGCAGTAGCCAAGTGGTAAGGCGTGGGTCTGCAACACCCTGATTCACCGGTTCAAATCCGGTCTGCGCCTCTTAGAATGCACGGAAAAGTTTTTTTCCGTGCTTTTTTATGTCTTTTTATAGAAAATTTATGTGATAATTATAAAATTACTTGACCTGACATAGTAATTGTGCGATAATTACTTCAACAGACATAGTAATTATCCGATTCCTGCAGCTACATGGTTCGTAACTATGTTTTAGTTACATCAGAGCAGGTAACAATTACAAGGAATAACAGCAAGACCGGAGGTGATGAGTTGATCAGCAATGATGTTATCCGCGGATATACGGATATTATCATTTTAAATCTGCTGCTGCAGAACGATTCTTACGGTTATGAGATCTCCAGGCAGATCCGGCAAATTTCTGAAGAGAAATATGTGATTAAAGAAACTACTTTGTATTCTGCATTTACGCGTTTGGAAAAAGCAGGGTATATACAATCTTATGAGGGCAGTAAGACAAATGGCAAAAAAAGAGTATATTATCATATCACAGATCAGGGTTATACGCATTATGCGAACAAATGCATGGAGTGGGCTGAAGTAAAGGAACTTGTAGATAGGTTTGCAGCTGTGTTGGATTTTCGCGAAAATAAAGAAAACTCTAAAAACAAAGAGTCGTAAAAAGAATTTTTTATGAAATCAATGTAAAGTGGGTAAAGGAGTTTAGTTATGGAAACTATATGGAATTATTTAGATAATATGTTTGTCAATCTTCCGCAGACGTCCGAAGTGCTGCGTGCAAAAGAAGATTTGGCGGAAATGATGGAAGATAAATATAACGAACTGATCAAAGAAGGGAAAATGCAAAATGAGGCGATCGGCATCGTTATTTCTGAATTTGGAAATATACAGGAACTGATTGATGAACTGGGAATAGCTTCTTTTACAAACGCTGATTTTGTTAAAAAGGAACAAGAAGAGCAGGATCACAGAAAAAACAGGGCAGCATCTAATCTGCGTCATGTGTCCGGTTTGGAAGCAGATGAATATTTGTTTGCGATGAAACAGGGTTCTATGAATATCGCAACTGGTGTATTCCTTTGCATCTGTTCTCCGATCCTGCTTCTGCTGCTGACAGCCGCACAAAAGTCTTTTCTGCCAGTTGCAGAAGGCTTGGTCCTTGGACTCGGGTTGACGGTTTTATTATGTATGGTTGCTTCTGCAGTTGCGTTGTTTATTATATCCGGCATGAAATTGGAAGCTTATGAATATCTGCAGAAAGAGTGCTTTACATTGGATCAGGATTATGAATATGCACTTCGACGCAGCAGGGAAGCACGAAAAAAAGTATTTTTAATAAAGATTGTTGCGGGAGTGATGTTATGTATCCTTTCTGCTGTTCCTTTGATTGTGACCGCGATTATTACGGAACATGGAGGCAGAGAATTTCCGATTATTTTAGCGGTTGCGTTTTTACTTGTTTTTGTAGGAACTGCGGTTGCATTATTTATTACAGCCGGAATGGAAGAGACTTCTTATCAGGTAATTCTGCAGGAAAAGGAGTTTTCAGTTAAAAAAAAATCCGGTAAGAAAATCGAAGATCTGATTGCTGCTATTTATTGGCCTGCAGCAGTGATTTTGTATCTCGGATGGAGTTTTGCAAGCGGCGACTGGCAGATTACTTGGATTATGTGGCCATTTGCCGGATTTGTTTTTGATTTTATCTGCAAAATTATAGAGTCGGCAGTCAAAGAAACTTCTTTTACCTAGTGATGCGTTCGGGATTTCGGCAGTGAAACGATTGCATTCAGGCAGCTGTATGTAGTTTTGCTGGCTTCACGGATACGTCTATGAAGCCAGCAAAGAAATTAACCGTCCAAGGGCAGTCTCAGCGCTGTAAGAAGCATCTGCATAAAAACAAAAAGATCTTTTGAGGTGTGTTTCAGTTATACTTTGTATCGTACTTTCATAAATTTCTTTTTCCCACGTTTGATTACAAACTCATCTACCGTCAGTTCTTCAGCAGTATACCCAGTCTTAATATCAGTCACTTTTTCCTGATTTACACTAACGCCGCCCTGTTCAATGGCACGGCGGCCCTCTGAACGGCTGGATACGAGTCCGGATATTACAAGCAGGGAAATCAGATCGATGGTGCCTTCGGTCAGGTCATCCTTGGTCACTTCCATTGTCGGCATATTTGCAGTATCTCCTGCCCCTGCAAATAAAGCC
>VSNY01000003.1:0-67016 GCA_009774535.1 Lachnospiraceae bacterium | reverse complement strand
AATAAAGCCCGCGCGCCGTTTTGTGCTTTTTGCGCTTCCTCTTCCCCATGAACCAGTTTCGTAAGTTCAAAAGCAAGGATTTCTTTTGCGGTATTTAACTGGCTGCCTTGCCACTGATCCATTTCATCGATCTGCTCTAACGGGAGGAAGGTCAGCATCCGCAGACATTTCAGCACATCCGCGTCAGAAACATTTCTCCAGTACTGGTAAAAATCAAATGGAGTAGTTTTTGCAGGGTCCAGCCATACAGCGCCGGACTGTGTTTTTCCCATTTTTTTGCCTTCTGAATTTAACAATAGGTTAATGGTCATGGCATAAGCGTCTTTGCCGAGTTTGCGGCGGATCAGTTCCGTGCCGCCGAGCATATTGCTCCATTGGTCATCGCCGCCGAACTGCATATTGCAGCCATATTTCTGGAATAATGTGTAAAAATCATAGCTTTGCATAATCATATAATTAAATTCCAGGAAACTTAAGCCTTTTTCCATCCGCTGCTTGTAGCATTCTGCAGTAAGCATGCGGTTTACGCTGAAGTGCGCGCCGACTTCGCGCAGGACGTCAATATAATTCAGATCCATCAGCCAGTCCGCGTTATTTACCATCATTGCTTTGCCTTCAGAAAAATCGATAAAGCGGCTCATCTGCTGCTTGAAACAGTCACAGTTGTGCTGGATGATTTCGGGTGTCATCATTTGCCGCATATCCGAACGGCCGGATGGATCGCCGATCATGGCAGTGCCGCCGCCGATCAGCGCAATTGGGCGGTTTCCAGCCATCTGAAGGCGCTTCATCAGGCAGAGCGCCATAAAGTGGCCGACATGAAGGCTGTCAGCGGTAGGGTCAAAGCCAATGTAAAAGATGGCTTTGCCGTTATTAATCAGATCTTTGATCTCCGCTTCGTCTGTCACCTGCGCGATCAGCCCGCGCGCCGTTAATTCTTCGTATAATGTCATAGTGATTCTTCCTTTCTAATTTCTAATATTCTAAAATAAAAAAACGTCCTGTTGATCTTAAGATCAATCAGGACGAGTCACTGCACCCGTGTTACCACCTTCATTTACAGCCCATTCGCATGAACTGCCTCAGTCAGTATTCTGAAAAACTGCGCGGACCAAGTGATGTAGAAATAAATGATCTGACGGCAGTCTTAAAATACTGTAACACGATAACGGGCGTTATTCCGTTGCATCCTACTGGGAATGTGTGGTTATCATTGTTATGTGCAGTATTTGACTGCTGCATTCCGTTTGGTGCAAAGCTCAGGGATGTATTCGTGATAAGTTTTGCATGCACCTCTCATCAGCCGGTTGCTTTCTGTATGATCCGCTTATCAGTACTTGTTCCCGTCACAGCCTTTTCTTTATAGTTTGCCTTGCATTATAGTGTTTCTTTTTGAAAATGTCAATAGGATGTTGACAAATAATATTATATATAATATAATATTGCTTATTAAATAATAAAGACGGGAGGTAGAAAATCAAGTTTCGCAAATTCATATTGCAAAATACACAGGCACATATTATAATGGCATATAAGTAAGCCTACAACACATAACATTTCATTAAATGAAGTGTGGAAAGGATGGATAACATGGAATTGTTCGATAAACTGGGAGATACGATCATATCCGTATCCAAAGACGCTACACAAAGAGCAAAAGATCTTTCGGAATTGGCAAGGCTCCGCATGGAAATACGGGCAAAGCAGGATTATTTAAATAAACTGTATCTGGAAATCGGTAAGATTTATTATGATACACATAAGGATGATGAAGAAAAAGAGTTTAAAGAGCAGATGCTGCTGATTAAAGATGCGCTGGAAGTGTTAGACGAGTTAAAACAGCAGCTGGGTCAGATCAAAGGCACTGTAAAATGTACAGCGTGCGGCCAGGATATGCCGATAGAGGCAGATTTCTGTTCAAAATGCGGTACGAAGCTTGTAAAACCGAAAAAGGAAGAGGAAGAAGATTTAGAGGATATTTTTGAAGACGAGGCGGATGCGGAAAGTGCAGATGCTGCGGCTGACGATATGGAAGATCCGGAACAGTCAGCTGCAGAAGGCGAGGCTGATACAGCAGTTACGCAAGATGCAGATGTGCAGACGGCAGCAGACACGGTTGCAGACATTTCATACAAGTCAGTTACTGAAGATACGTCCGTTGATACAGAGTAACAGAAAGAACAGATTATATAGGCAGTTCAGCGGATTATCTGAATTATCAGAAGTGAAAGACGTACTGGTTTTAGAACAGCAGATCGTAGCATAGCAGCAGTTCAGTGGATCATCTGGACGGTTAAGGATCATATACAGCAGATCGTAGCATAGCAGCAGTTCAGTGGATCATCTGGACGGTTAAGGATTATATTCGGCCGGATTTATGCAGGTCTTGCGTAGATCCGGCTGTAATGCGGGGAATCATCAGCCAATGGCGACAGGCAGTTTAAGGAACTGTGCAAAAATAACTTGAATCCTGTATAGTTTGGAAAGTTATTTCTGCACAGTTTCTATCTGACTGAATACTGAGTAATGAATTTCCAATGAATATTATTTCTGCACAGTTTTTATCTGAATATTGAATACTGGATACTGAATATCAAATAAATATGAAAAGCGAAACTACAAAATATATATAGAATACATGTGAAGGAAAGGTTACAGGAATCAGAATATGAGCAAGAAGGGCAATTATTATATTACAACTGCAATCGTCTATGCATCCGGCAAGCCGCATATTGGAAATACGTACGAAATTGTGCTGGCTGATGCTGTGGCGCGTTTTAAAAGGCAGGAAGGATACGAGGTATTCTTTCAGACCGGGACGGACGAACATGGGCAGAAAATTGAACAAAAGGCGCAGGAAGCAGGTATTACGCCAAAGGAATATGTGGACCGCATCACGCAGGAGATTCGTGAAATCTGGGATTTGATGAATTGTTCCTATGATTACTTTATTCGTACAACAGATGAAGAACATGAAAAGCAGGTGCAGAAGATTTTTAAAAAGCTGTATGAGCAGGGAGATATTTATAAAAGCTCATATGAAGGGCTGTATTGTACGCCATGCGAGTCTTTTTGGACAGAATCTCAGCTGGTGGACGGGAAATGTCCGGACTGCGGCCGTGATGTAAAGCCTGCAAAAGAAGAAGCGTATTTCTTTAAAATGAGCAAATATGCAGACCGCTTAATCGCTCATATGAATGAACACCCAGAGTTTATACAGCCGGTATCGCGGAAAAATGAAATGATGAACAATTTTCTGCTGCCAGGGCTGCAGGATTTGTGCGTTTCAAGAACGTCATTTAACTGGGGGATTCCGGTAGACTTTGATCCTAAGCATGTCGTTTACGTATGGCTGGATGCGCTTACAAACTACATTACCGGGATTGGTTATGAGTGTGATGGGACATCTGACGAAGCGTTTGAGAAAAACTGGCCTGCAGATCTTCATTTGATCGGTAAAGATATTATTCGTTTTCATACGATTTACTGGCCGATTTTCTTAATGGCGCTGGATTTGCCGCTGCCAAAGCAGATTTTCGGACATCCGTGGCTGATTCAAAGCGACGGGAAAATGAGTAAGTCCAAAGGGAATGTGCTGTATGCAGATGAACTCGCACAATTTTTCGAGGTCGACGCCGTGCGTTTTTTTGTGCTGCATGAGATGCCGTTTGACAATGACGGCATGATTTCCTGGGAACTGCTTGTGGAACGGTTAAATTCCGAACTGGCGAATACGCTTGGAAATCTGGTGAACCGTACTATTTCCATGAGCAATAAATATTTTGACGGTATTGTGTCATCTACCGGAGTTATAGAAGATGTAGATAAGGATTTAAAAGAAGTTGTAACGAAAACGGCAGGAAAAGTGACTGCGAAAATGGAGCAGCTGCGTGTTGCGGATGCGATTACAGAAATCTTCCAGCTGTTTAAACGCTGTAATAAATATATCGATGAAACAACGCCATGGATTCTGGCAAAAGACGATGCGAAAAAGCCAAGACTGTCCGAAGTTATGTATAATCTTGTAGAGAGCATTACAATCGGCGCTACGCTGTTAAAGAGCTTTATGCCGGATACAGCTGCTAATATATGCAGCCAGCTGCATGCAGAAGAAGTTCCGTTTGACCAGCTGGGAACATTTGGTCATTATGTGAGTGGAACAAAGGTGACGGAAAAACCGGAGATTTTATTTGCGCGTTTGGATATTAAGGAAGTGTTGGATCGCGTAAACGCACTGCATCCGGAAAAACCGGAAGAAACTCAGGAAGCGGAACAGGCAGAAGACAGTCCGGTTATTGATCTGGAGCCAAAAGCGGAGATTACATTTGATGATTTTGAAAAAATGCAGTTTCAGGTTGGCGAGATTATTGCATGTAAAGCGGTAGAAAAATCGAAAAAGCTGCTTTGTTCGCAGGTAAAGATCGGCAGTCAGGTGAAGCAGATTGTATCAGGCATCCGCAAGCATTATACGCCGGAAGAGATGGTAGGCAAAAAAGTGATGGTTCTTGTGAATTTGAAACCGGCAAAACTGGCAGGCGTGCTGTCTGAAGGGATGCTGCTGTGTGCTGAAGATGAAAACGGCGAACTTTCGCTGATGGCGCCGGAGAAAAAGATGCCGTCGGGAGCGGAAATCTGTTAATAAGTGGGGAATGCAGCCGACGGGAATGGATCATGATCGCTTGTAAAAACCAGCGGAATGCCTGATTAGAAAACTTGTGCAGACAGTATGGGATATGCTGAATGCGCAAGTTTTTTTGCCTGAACGGTTCAGATTGCCAGTTAGCCGTAAATAAAGTTTTATTAGGAGAAGTCTATGATTTTTGAAACGCATGCGCACTATGAAAATAAAAAGTTTGATGATGACAGGGATCAGCTGCTGGCTTCTATGCAGATGCATGGAATTGGGAAAATTGTGAATGTAGGTTCTTCACTGGAGACTTCCAGGCAAAGCCTTTCTCTGGCCAATCAGTATGATCAGATCTATGCAGCAGTCGGCGTGCATCCAAGTGAAATTTCATGTCTGGATGAAACAGGGATTGACTGGCTGCGGAGCCAGGCATCGCATGCTAAAGTGGTTGCCATTGGAGAGATTGGTCTGGATTATTATTGGGAAAAAGATGCGTCTGTTCGGAAAATGCAGAGGGATTGGTTCTACAGGCAGCTGATCGTCGCGCAGGAGGCCGGCCTTCCGGTTATTATTCATTCCAGGGATGCAGCGCAGGATACGCTTGTTATGATGCAGGAAGCCTATAGCAGAAAGATCCCGGGAGTGATTCATTGTTTTTCCTATGCGCCGGAGCAGGCGGAACAGTATGTGCAGATGGGATATTATATCGGAGTTGGCGGTGTCGTTACATTTAAGAATGCGAAAAAATTGGTTGAAACAGTGGAGAGAATCCCGCTGGAATCGCTGGTACTTGAGACGGACTGTCCCTACCTGGCTCCGGAACCATATCGGGGAAAACGAAACAGTTCGTTATATCTTTCTTATGTGGCAGAAAAAATTGCTGAAATCAAAGGGATAGATACCGTGGAAGTTATCCGTACAACAGAAAAAAACGCATGTAATTTATATCAGATAGCATAAAGCACAGGCATGATCTGTACCGAAAATCGCAGATGATGCCGCGCCTGGAAAGGATTGTATGGCAGAATTAATTCATCCTCAAAAGACAATAGAAATCTTACAGAAATATAAATTCCGGTTCCAGAAAAAATTTGGGCAGAATTTTTTAATTGACGCACATGTAATGGATAAGATCATGACTTCTGCGGCGATTACCAAAGAGGAAACCGTTTTGGAGATCGGGCCTGGGATTGGGACGATGACGCAGTTTTTATGCGAGTATGCAGGCGCTGTGGCAGCAGTGGAAATCGACCGCAATCTGATTCCGATCCTGCAGGAAACATTGAGCGGTTATGACAATGTGACGGTGATCAATGAAGATATTTTAAAAATGGATATCCAGCGTTTTGTAGAAGAAAAAAACGGCGGAAAACCGATCAAAGTCGTAGCGAACCTGCCGTATTACATTACGACACCTATTCTGATGGGATTATTTGAAAGTCATGTGCCGCTGCATAGCGTTACGGTTATGGTACAGAAAGAAGTTGCGGAACGCATGAAGGCAGGGCCTGGGTCCAAAGATTATGGAGCGTTGTCCCTGGCCGTTCAATATTATGCAAAACCGCAGATTATCGCCAATGTTCCTGCAAATTGCTTTATGCCAAGGCCGTCGGTAGGCAGCGCCGTGATCTGTCTGACATGCCATAAACATCCGCCTGTCCATGTAAAAGATGAAAAACAGATGTTTGCTATGATCAGAGCTTCCTTTCAGCAGCGCAGGAAAACGCTTGCAAATGGCCTGGATCATTTTCCGGGAATCACATTATCCAAAGAAGAGATTTGTGAGAAAATACGTATACTAGGTCTGCCGGCGGATATACGCGGGGAAATGCTGACATTGGCACAGTTTGCGGCGCTTTCAGATTCTATGGATATGAGGCAGATTTAGAATCAGAGAATAATCATAAAAGAATCTTACAATAACATTCATGTTTTTTCTAATTGGTGCATACTATGATAACATGATAGAAAGAATAAAAACCCTGTTATCACTGATTATTATTATTATATGCCTGCCATACCTCGTTACCTTCGTTGTCCAGGGTGATTTTTTGGGCGATATGCAGGATGAGGAAACAGAGGAAGACAAGGTGGACGAGAATACGGACGAGCTGGTGCTGATGCTCGCAAATGAAATGCCGCTCACTTATGAGAAGGAGGCATTAAAGGCACAGGCAGTGATTGCCCGTACCAATTTTTTCTATGCGAAGGAACATGACGTAGCGGAGCCGGAACATACAACAAGGGAAAAGCTGCGGGAAAAGCTGGGCGGCAGGGATTTTCAAAAATATTATGAACAGCTGATCAGCTGCGTGGAAGAGACGGCTGGAGAATATGTAACCTGCGATGAAAAGGTGGTCCAGCTTCCCTATCATTTTGTCAGTGCGGGAAAGACAAGAGAACTTGCGAAAACAGGAAAAAAGAAAGCGCTGCCTTATTTAAAGACAGTGCCAAGCGTCTTTGATTTCCGCAGCGAACAGTTTTTAAATATCGGGTTCCTAAGTAAAAAACAATTTCGTAACAAGCTGCGTTCCGCGTATCCGGATCTGGAATTTCCAGAGGATGATGTGGAGAAAATGGTGTCCGCGATCGAACGGGACAGCGCTTCTTATGTGCTGACTATGCAGCTGCCGGGGCAGAAGATCACAGGGGAAGATTTTAAGGAAGTATTTTCTTTAAATTCAACCTGTTTTTCGGTCAAGGAAGTGGACGGACAGGTTCGGATCGTTACGAAAGGGTACGGACAGGGATATGGTATGAGCCAGTTTGGTGCAAACGAGATGGCGAAAGACGGCAGCAGTTATGAGCAGATCTTAAAATATTATTATGATGGTATTGAGATTCAACGTAAGGGGAATTCAACCTCTAAGTCATGAATGAGCTTTATATAGCATACATATAACAAGAATGCAGAAAAAAGGTATGTTTTTATGAAGTTTCTCTTATTTTTATCAAATACGATCATTCCGCTGCTGATCTTTTACATTGTAGGGACCGGATTGCTGCAAAAGCTGAATATTTACGAAGAATTTATCCGCGGAGCTCAGGATGGTTTTCATACGGTGATAAAAATCATGCCGACGCTGATCGGGTTAATGGTTGCAGTCGGTATTTTGCGTGCTTCCGGCCTGCTGGATGCTGTGTCTGCGCTATTTGGATCATTGATCAGTGATCGGTTCATGCCTGGGGAAATCATACCTGTTTTTGTGGTTCGCCTGTTTTCCAATTCTGCGGCAACCGGGCTTGTTCTGGATATTTTCAAAAAATACGGAACGGATTCGATGCTTGGAAATATCGCTTCGATTATGATGAGTTCCACAGAAACCGTATTTTATACTATGTCTGTCTATTATATGTCGGTGAAAGTTAAAAAAACACGCTGGACATTATCAGGCGCAATGCTGGCGGCTATTACCGGGGCGGCGGCAAGTATCGCGGTTGCAAAATATTATATGTAAAGATTCTTCGTTCTATATGCGATCAGGGAAGTTCTGCCGATATATTCAGGTAAGAAGCGTCTGGTCGGTAACGGTTCTATAGGTGATCTGAACGGCTGCGTTTCGCGTATATCGCTGCATGTTGTATTTCAAAATTTAAAGATCGAGGGTAAACTTATGACAGAAGAAGTATTACAGTTACAGAAGCTGATTACAGAGTCAAATAATATCGTATTTTTCGGCGGCGCCGGGGTATCTACAGAAAGCGGCATTCCTGATTTTCGCAGTGTGGATGGTTTGTACAACCAGAAATACGATTATCCGCCGGAAACGATTTTGAGCCATACGTTTTATATGACAAAAACAGAGGAATTCTATCGTTTTTACCATGATAAAATGTTGTGTCTGGATGCAAAACCGAATGCGGCTCATCAAAAACTGGCGGAACTGGAACGCGCCGGAAAACTGAAAGCCGTAATCACGCAAAATATCGACGGTCTGCATCAAATGGCCGGAAGCCGTGAAGTAATGGAACTGCACGGCAGCGTTCACCGCAATTACTGCCGCAAATGCGCCAAATTATTTGACGCGGCTTATATGAAAAACCATAAAGGCGTACCGCCGTGCGATGCATGCGGCGGTCAGATTAAGCCGGATGTAGTGCTGTACGAAGAAGGATTGGACCATCAGACGATGCAGAAATCAGTGATGTATATCGCGAAAGCGGACGTTCTGATTATCGGTGGGACATCTCTCGCGGTTTATCCGGCGGCAGGATTGATTGATTACTACCGGGGCAATAAACTTGTATTAATTAATAAATCCGCTACACCGATGGACAACCGTGCGGATCTGCTGATACAGGGAAGCATTGGAGAAGTGTTCAGCCAAATCACCTGCCAGTCATAGATCCTCCGGATTATTTTTACAAGTGGCAGGGTATTTACAGAAAGAGAGGATTTTACATGGATATTGATCCGGGTGATATTCTGAAATTAAAGAAAAAACACCCCTGCGGCAGTTTTGAATGGGAAGTCCTGCGCACAGGCGCAGATTTTCGTCTGAAATGCACCGGATGCGGCCATCAGATCATGATTGCCCGCAAACAGGCAGAAAAAAATGTAAAAAAAATTAAAAAACCGCTTGCAAATCCAGATTAATCATGTTATCATCTATATTCGTGATATGATAAATTCCTTGCTTTTTCCAGAAGGAAGAGGCCAGAGACCAAAAGGAGGTACAATTCGCATGAACAAGTATGAATTAGCGCTCGTTGTGAATGCTAAAATCGAAGATGATGCGAGAGCAGCAGTAGTTGAGAAGGCAAAAGAGTATATTACCCGTGCCGGAGGTGTCATCACCGAAGTAGAAGAATGGGGAAAAAAGAAATTAGCTTATGAAATTCAGAAAATGAGCGATGGCTTTTTCTATTTTATCCAGTTCGACGGCTCAGCAGCTGCACCGGCTCAGATTGAACAGAAAGTCCGTATTATGGACAACGTTCTTCGGTTCTTATGCGTCAGGAAAGACGAGGCATAGACGATAAAGGAGATCGTAGTATGAATAAAGTAATACTTATGGGACGATTAACCAGAGATCCAGAGATCCGTTATTCCCAGGGAGAACAGTCAACAGCAGTTGCCAGATATACATTAGCAGTGGACAGGCGTTTTACAAGAAATAACGGCGGAGATCAGCAGACAGCTGATTTTATCAGCTGCGTAGCGTTTGGCCGTTCTGCGGAATTTGCGGAAAAATATTTGCGCAAAGGAATAAAGATCGCAGTTACCGGACGGATTCAGACCGGAAGTTATACAAACCGGGATGGACAGAAGGTGTACACGACAGATGTAATTATAGATGATCAGGAGTTTGCCGAGAGCAAAAGCGCAAGTCCGGCATCAGACCATAATTATGGCGGCGGTGGATTTGCGCCGGCAGACAGACCGTCGCCGAGCGCAGCTGGTGATGGTTTTATGAATATTCCGGACGGAATAGATGAAGAGTTACCATTTAATTAACAGGCCAGCCAGGCAGCTGGATATAGCAGGAGGTAATAGTCATGGCTTTCAATAGAAGTGAGAGAGGCGACAACCCTCGCAGAAGGACAATGCACAGAAGGAAAAAAGTATGTGTATTCTGCGGCAAAGACAATGTGATCGATTATAAAGATGTTAATAAATTAAAAAGATATATTTCTGAAAGAGGAAAGATTTTACCAAGAAGGATCACAGGTAACTGTGCAAAGCATCAGAGAGCTCTTACAGCAGCAATTAAGAGAGCGCGCCATGTGGCATTGATGCCGTATGTACAGGATTAAGACGAGACAAACCACCACATGGACAACCGTGTGGTGGTTTTTGTAATTATCCAGGGAATTTTGTTAAAAAAAGAAGAAATATATAAAAAAATAAGGAAGAAGTATGGAACCATTACAATTAGTAGCGCTGTTAAAAGGCCATAAAAATTATATTCAGACGCACAACTATCCGGACCCGGATGCAGTAGCCAGTGCATTTGGACTGCAATATTTTTTAAGGCAGCATGGTGTAGATGCAGTGATCTGTTATGACGGTACCGTAGATAAGCTGAGTACGAAAAAAATGTTCGATGTTTTTCAAATCGAAGTGCTGCCAGCGGATCAGATCGAAGATATGACGGAAGAAGATTATATTGTCGCGGTAGATTCGCAGAAGTATAACGCCAATCTGACCGATCTGGCAGGCGATGAAGTGGCATGTATTGACCATCATCCGACGTTTATCGAATGTGACTACCAATATGGAGATATCCGCAAAGCAGGCGCATGTTCTTCACTGATTGCACAATATTTTTATCTGACGGATACGCTGATGGACCGGACAGTTGCCGCGGCGCTTGCGTATGGCATTAAGGTGGATACGGCGGATTTTATCCGGGGAGTGACAGAACTTGATCTGGATATGTTTGCGTATGTGTATAAACGGGCAGATGTGGATAAACTAAAGATCATGTATCAGGACGTCTTAGAGCTGGATGACCTGAAAGCATATGGCGCGGCAATTGACAATATCCGGATTAACGACGGTGTTGGATTTGCATGGATTCCACTGGACTGTCCGGATTCGCTGATTGCGATAATTTCTGATTTTATTCTGTCGCTGAATGTGGTCGATATATCCGTTGTTTATGCGGTACGTAAAGACGGGATTAAGTTCTCGGTACGCAGCGAACGTAAAGATGTAGACGCCGGGAAGACAGTTGCAGCTGTGTTAAAAAATTATGGCAGCGGAGGCGGGCATCAGGAAATGGCAGGCGGTTTTATCCCAAGGGAAAATCTGGACCGTGTGGATGGAATGCATGCAAGAATTGAAGAAGCGTTTATGAATCAGATTCAAGAAATGAAAAGAGGAAGTATATGAAAAAAATAACCCGAAATATCATTCTGCTGGCGCTGTTACTGTTAGCTGCCGGTATTTATTACTATATGGCGCTGCCCGCGATTAATATTCATGCGGCAGGTTTTTGGATGGCGCTGGAGCTGTTGATCGCTTTTGCGACGGTCATACATGCATTTACGCAGCTGCGGAAGCGTTCTAATGATAATATTGTGCCGATGCAGAGCAAAGAAAAGATGCTCAAGGAAATGAAAGGCGTAAAACTTGGCGGCGGCTTGTTTATACTGACGCTTCTGATCTTTGCGGCCGGCAATCTGCTGTCTTCACCGATTATTAACGCGGATAAGTACCAAAAGCTGCTGAATGTCAAAGAAAGCGATTTTACCGAAGATATCCAGCAGACGAATTACAATACGATCCCTCTTCTGGACAAAGATTCTGCGGAGCTGCTTGGCAATCGTAAAATGGGCAGCATGGTAGATATGGTATCCCAGTTTGAAGTTGGTTCTGATTATACGCAGATCAATTATAAAGATATGCCTGTGCGTGTCACGCCGCTTGTATATGCAAACGAGATTAAATGGCTGACGAATCAGAAAGCCGGAATCCCTGCCTATATCCGTATTGATATGGCGACGCAGAATACAGAATGTGTAAAGCTGGATCAGACGATTAAATATTCTAAAGCAGAATACTTTAACCGCAATATTTACCGTCATTTACGGTTCCGTTATCCGACCTATATTTTTGACGACCAGATTTTCTTTGAGATTGACGATGAAGGCACCCCATACTGGGTATGTCCGGTTAAAAAATTTAACATTGGATTATTCGGCGGCCAGACGGTTGGCAATGTCGTCTTATGTAATGCCGTTACCGGAGAATGCACCGATTATCCGGTTGATGAGGTGCCAACCTGGATTGACAAAGTCTATTCCGCAGAACTGTTAACGGAACTCTATAATTATTATGGTATTTATAAGCATGGATTTTTTAACAGCATCCTGGGCCAGAAAGATTGCCTGAAAGCTACGAACGGCTATAATTATATTGCGTTGGACGACGACGTATGGGTATACACAGGCGTAACTTCTGTCAGCGGGGATCAGTCCAATGTCGGGTTTGTCCTCATGAACCAGCGTACGATGGAGACGAAATATTACAAAATCGAAGGCGCCATTGAAGATTCTGCGATGTCTTCTGCGGAAGGGCAGGTGCAGAATTTAGGATACCGCGCGACGTTCCCGCTCCTTTTGAATATCTCCGACCAGCCGACCTATTTTATGGCATTAAAGGATGGCGCCGGACTGGTTAAAAAATACGCGATGGTAAATGTGCAGAAATACCAGTGGGTAGCGATCGGGGACACGGTCAAAGAATGTGAAAAAGCGTATGTAACGCTGCTTGCGACGAACGGAATTTCAGAAGTTAAGGATAATCATGAAATTTATGAGACAGTTACCGGGAAGATTACGGCGATCGCTCCGGTTGTTATAGAAGGGAATACGCATTATTATGTCGCGCTGGAAAATACCGGGCTGATGTTTGATGTGGATTTGTCAGATCAGAAACTGATCGGGATTATAAGGTATCAGGCCGGGGATCAGATCCAGATGACGTATACGCCGGAAGAGAGCGGGCTGCAGCCGGTAACGGAGATTCGATAATTTGTCCTTTCCAATAACCATGTAACATGGTATAATAAGAAGTATCTTTGTGGAAAGGTTAAGTCTGCAGAAATGAAAAAAAGTATAAAATTTAAAGGCCGTCTGCGTAACTACATGTACGGGCCTATGCTGCTCACGATTCTGCTGGTATTTATGAATATTCCGATGTATCTGTACCAGGTGGAATCCGGGCTCATGGCAACTGCATTTACCGTGATCTATTTTCTTGCAGTGACCGCAAGCTTTCATCGAAATAAGCCTTATTTTATGAATGAACTGATCAATTTTGCGACGCAGTACGGAACTGTACAGAAAAAGCTGCTCAATGAATTTGATGTTGCCTATGCGTTAATCGACTATAACGGGAAGATTTTGTGGGTAAATGAAAAATTTACAGAGCTGACAGGAAAGGGAAAAGACTACCATCGGTCGGTGACATCGGTCTTTTCCCATATTACGAGGGAGATTATCCAGAAAAACCAGACGGAATCGCAGCTGCACATCAGTTGGGACGGGCATGATTTTCGGGCGCAGCTGAAACGGATTGAGTTTTCCAGTATTACGCCTGAAAATGATATGGTATCTTTGAACGGCAGTGACGAATATATGACGGCGCTTTATCTGTATGATGAGACGCAGCTGAACAGGTATATTCGGGAAAATGACGACCAAAAGCTGGTTGCGGCGCTTATTTATATTGACAATTATGAAGAAGCGCTTAACAGTATCGAGGATGTAAAGCAGTCCCTGCTGGTGGCTTTGATCGACCGGAAAGTGAATAAGTATTTTTCCGGTATGGACGGACTGGTGCGCAAGATAGAAAAGGACAAATATTTTGTCGTGTTCCGTTATATTTATCTGTCCAAAATGGAAGAGGATAAATTCAGCCTGCTGGATGAAGTGAAGACGGTTAAGGTCGGAAATGAAATGGCTGTGACGCTCAGTATCGGAATTGGGAGTACAGCGGATACTTATAACCAGAATTACGAATATGCCCGCATGGCGATCGGTATGGCGTTAGGGCGCGGCGGCGATCAGGTTGTGGTGAAAGAGGGGGAACGGATTACTTATTTTGGCGGCAGTTCCAAGCAGGTGGATAAAATGACACGCGTAAAAGCCCGTGTCAAAGCGCATGCGCTGCGCGAGATTATAGAGAGCCGGACGCATGTGATTGTTATGGGGCATCATATCGCGGATGTGGATTCATTTGGAGCGGCCATCGGCGTCTATTGTGCGGGGCGTGTGCTGGATAAAAAGGTGCAGATCGTGCTGAATGAGGTTACGACGTCCTTGCGCCCGTTAAAAGAGTGCTTTAACGAGCAGAACGGGTATGAGCCGGATCTGTTTATTAACAGTGAGGAAGCGATCGAACTGACGAACAGCAATACGCTTGTGATGGTAGTGGATACGAACCGGCCGAATTATACAGATTGTCCGGAGATTTTGAAAAAGACAAAGTCGATTGTCGTATTCGATCACCACAGACAGGGCAGCGAAGTCGTTGAGAACCCGATTTTGTCATATATCGAACCGTATGCTTCTTCTACGTGCGAGATGATTGCGGAGGTGCTGCAGTATTTTACGGAAAATATCAGGCTGACGTCTTGTGAAGCGGATGCGATTTATGCGGGTATCTTAATTGATACGAATAACTTTATGCAAAAAACGGGTGTCCGTACGTTTGAGGCCGCGGCTTATCTAAGACGCTGCGGGGCGGAAGTAACGAGAGTACGTAAGATGCTGCGCAATGATATGGCGGATTATAAGGCAAGAGCTGAGGTCATGCGTGAGGCGGAAGTATACCATGGGGCGTTTGCGATTTCTGTCTGTCCGGCTGAGATTGTGGAAAGTCCGACGGTTGTTAGTGCGCAGTCAGCGAATGAATTGCTCAATATAATCGGAATCAAGGCTTCTTTTGTTATGACGGAATACCAGAACCGGATTTTTATCAGTTCCCGGTCGATTGATGAGATTAATGTGCAGTCGATTATGGAGCGTTTAGGCGGCGGCGGTCATGCGAATATTGCGGGCGCGCAGCTGTCGGACTGCACGATTGAAGGGGCAAAGCAGCGAATCCGGACGATTTTGGATGAGATGATAGAAAAAGGAGAGATAGAAAAATGAAAGTAATTTTGTTGGAAGATGTAAAGTCGGTCGGCAAGAAAAATGAAATTGTGGAAGTCAGCGATGCATATGGCCGTAATATGCTGATCCGCAAAAATCTTGGTGTGGAAGCGAACAGCCGTACATTGAACGACCTGAAATTACGCAATCAGCGCGCTGAAAAAGATGCGGCGGAAAATCTGGCTGCGGCACAGCAGCTGGCGGAAGATTTAAAGACAAAGCAGGTGGAAGTAAAGATCAAAGCAGGGGAAGGCGGACGCACGTTTGGTTCGGTGTCTACCAAAGAAATCGCCGAAGCGGTTAAAAAACAGCTGAATTTGGAACTGGACAAAAAGAAAATGCAGCTGACAGATCCGATTAAGGCGCTTGGTTTTTATGATGTGCCGGTCAAATTACATCCGCAGGTAACCGCGACATTAAGAGTACATGTAGTTGAAGGCTGAGACATATGGAAGAAGCGCTGATCAAAAGAACGATGCCCAACAGTATCGAAGCGGAACAATCAGTTATCGGCGCCATGATGATGGATCGTGCAGCCATTATTGCTGCTTCTGAGACGTTAATGGCGGAAGATTTTTACCATCACCAGTATGCAGTCCTGTTTGATTCTATGATCGAACTGTTTAACCAGAATAAGCCAGTTGATTTTATTACACTGCAGAACAAACTGAAAGAAAAAGACCTGCCGCCGGAGATTACCAGTCTGGAATATATCAATGACCTGGTGGCAGCAGTACCGACATCGGCGAATATCCGTTATTATGCGAATATTGTCAAAGAAAAAGCGATGCTGCGGAAGCTGATCAAAGTAACGGAGACGGTTCAGAACGAATGTTATGCCGGCAATGAAGAATTAGAGACAATTTTTGCCAATACGGAAAAAAATGTATTTCAGCTGCTGCAGAGCCAGGACAGCGGAGAATTTGTACCCATTAAGCAGATCGTGATTAACGCCTTGGACCGGATTGAAAAGGCATCCAGAATCCAGGGCAATGTAACGGGAATTGCGACCGGATTTATTGACCTGGATTACCGGATGTCCGGCCTGCAGCCCTCAGACCTGATTCTGATCGCTGCCCGCCCTTCCATGGGGAAGACGGCTTTTGTGTTAAATATCGCGCAGTATACAGCTTTTCACAGTGATTTGGCTACGGCTATTTTCAGTCTGGAAATGTCAAAAGAACAGCTGGTCAATCGTCTGTTCTCTCTGGAATCCAGAGTCGATGCACAGATGCTGCGAAACGGCAACCTGTCTGATACGGATTGGGAAAAACTGATTGAGGGAGCCGGGACGATCGGCCGTTCCAAGCTGATTATTGATGATACACCTGGCATTTCGATCGGAGAGCTGCGGTCTAAGTGCCGTAAATATAAGCTGGAATATAATATTCAGCTCGTTATTATCGATTATCTGCAGCTGATGTCCGGCAATGGCAGGACTGATTCCAGGCAGCAGGAAATCTCAGAGATTTCCCGCGCGTTAAAAGCGTTGGCCAGGGAGCTGCATGTGCCTGTGATCGCCTTATCCCAGTTGAGCCGCGCGGTAGAACAGCGCCCGGACCATCGTCCGATGCTGTCGGATTTGCGTGAATCCGGAGCGATTGAGCAGGACGCCGATGTTGTAATGTTTATTTACCGTGATGATTATTATAACAAAGATACCGATAAAAAAAATATTGCCGAGGTCATTATCGCAAAACAGAGAAACGGCCCGATCGGAACAGTGAATCTCGTATGGCTGCCGCAGTATACAAAATTTGCAAATATGAAGAGGGATTAGAGCCATATTGTGTATCAAAAATAATACAGGCGATTTTTTGATCTGTTATAAATTTCTACTTGTATTCATCCGGTTTTTGTATTAGAATAGTTTCAACGGACAATGGGTTCGTGTTTATTAATAATTTTAAGGAGGATTGAGATCATGGCATACAAAATTACAGATGCTTGTGTCAGCTGCGGAACATGTGAAGGGGAATGTCCGGTAGGAGCAATTTCTGCAGGAGATGGAAAATACGAAATCGATGCTGATACATGTGTAAACTGCGGCACATGCGCAGGTGCATGTCCTACAGGTGCAATCGAAGAAGGTTAATCAACCGCTGAATAAAGTTACTTATTTTAAAACCGCCGAATACCGGCGGTTTTATTTTTTACGTATGTTGTTCCTAAGATTTGCTGACTGTTTGTTATGTATAAAAATGTGTTGTTTTGGCAGATCAGATCGTCAGATCAGGAGCCAGTTCATTTTTATTTTTCAGCATTCTGCGTTCCTTCCGGCTTAAGCGTTCCTTCTTTGCCCGCCGCCTGCCATGCTTGCCCATACTGCGGATCGCATCATCCAGCTTTCGGAATCGTTCTTCTTCCTGTTCTTCCTGTGTACGCATCAGATAGTTCATTTCCTTAATGACATGTTCGCCGACTTGTATGCCGACTTCTTCCCCCAGTTCCTGGTTATTGTCGCTGATCGCTTTGCGCACGATTTCCGTCATCATGGACTGGAACTGCTCCATACGCTTTTCCCGTTGTGTGTCTTCACTCAGCTGACTTGTTTTGTGTGTTACGTGAATAACTTCGTTTTTAGCCATTGTTTCTTCGATAACCTCCTTACCAATTTCGACGCCGTCTACTTTCTCAATACGAATGGCCGGCTCCATTATACTTTCTTCTTTACGTTCTTTTTCATCCTGGAGAATCAGCCGGATTGCTTTCAGCTGGTATCCCCGTTCCTTAAGTTCTTTTATTCTTAAAAATTCCTGTATGTTTTCCTGTGTATAATAGCGGTGGCCCAGTTCGTTCCTTGGAACGGTCAGTTCCAGTTCTTCTTCCCAGTACCGCAGAACATGCGATTCAACCTGCACCATATTTGCTGCATCTGAAATCATATAACGTACTTTTTCCACTTAGAAAACCTCCTTCTTCTATTGCATGGCGGGGTCGAAGCAATATAACTTCTGTATCAAGTATAGCTTACTGTAGAAGCTTGTACAAATTAATTTTGTCGGGGTAAAGTGACAGGATAACACAGAGCGGAGAAGGCGGGACAGTAGGATGTTGGGGGATTTTGTCAGTTTTGCAAGAATGGACGGCGGCTGTTGAAAATGATGGGGAAAACTTTTTGCATGAATATGGCCTTTCTTTGCGTCGTTCAAGGGTGAACACAGCGATTGCGCTTGCATAAAAGGGGGATAAAATAATTTTATCCAGTATTTGACATTAAAACGGCGCTATAGTATATTTATTAGGAAAAAGGGCAGATTAATTCAAAAGCGTCCTTTATTTAACAAAAAACTGCAGTAATGATGTAAAACTAAGATGTAAAACAGCGTTTGACAACAAAGAAGAGAAAAGGAGATTACAAACATGGAACAGCAGGTTACCAAAAGTACAATGATTGGAGAATTACTTCAAATTAATGAAAACATTGCGCCGCTTTTATTAAATATCGGCATGCACTGTCTCGGATGCCCGTCTTCCCAGATGGAGACGATTGAAGAAGCGGCTATGGTGCATGGGATTTCTCCAGATGAGCTGGTAGCTCAGATTAACGAATTTTTGGCAAACAATTAAGCAAATAATCAAAAAGGAACCGGATACAAACATGATGTTTATATCCGGTTCCTTTTTAAATTGCCGCAAACTGCTGCAGCGCCTGGCTGCGGATCATGCAGTCAAAATGTTCATTAAAATAAGCTTCGATCGAATTGGAAAAGTTCAGCTGTGTAGAATACTCCGATAAAATATTACATACTTTGTTAAATTCTTCAGGTGTATGGTTGCTCTTATGGACAATTAGATAAAACAAATGTGACTGCGCATCACGGAACAGCGTATTATCCCCTTCGTAATATCCGTCCAGTACGCTCGAAATCTTAGACATTGTGTCCAGGTCATGGATCAGGAATAATTTTGTCAGGTCAATTGGGATTTCAACGGCAGGTGTACCAGGAATCGTTTCTTTGGATTCGTGCCGGACCGCCTGTTCCAGCGGGATAAAGTCTTCGGACTTGTTTGATTTCTTCCGGGAACCTTCGGCATTTGATTTGGCTTCCTGCTGAATCTTTTTAAACCAGTCCAAAATATCATTCGCACTGGCTGCTTCGTATGGTTCTCCCTGTTCTGTTCCATAACCGGAAAAGGAATCGTCATAATCAACGTCTGAGAATTTGGAAAAACGGGTATCCAGTTCTTCCGGGTATTCTACTTTTGTTATGAGCAGGATAATCGTATCTGATGATACTGGAATTGCTTCAATCATCAAAGGGATATCGTCCGCTTCAAACCCGAATTCATAAGAAGCCTGCTGCATCATATCACGGAATAAATTTTTGGCGTTTTCAGTACCGTACGCAAGTTCACTGATTTTTAAATGTCGGTCTGCTAAATCTTCTTTTGTCAGTGTGCATCGAATCTGGGTGTCACTTACTTTTTCGATTTTCATTACATCACTCCCTTAATTAATGTCTTATGGTATATATTATTATATTAAAATTTCAATTGTCAGCTTGAAGTAAACAAAGTATATAAAAAATATATATGTTAGTCAAGCGTATCGGGCATTTATTTTTTAAAATTTTTATAAAATTTCAAATTTTTTGAAAAAAAAGCTTGCATAACATATGTCGGCTGTGGTATAACAGTTGCAAGAGGTGCTTATAACCCCTAGTCAGAAAGGAGTCTAAGCATTCAGGAATCAAATTTGTCCGGCAAGTACCGTATCGTATCCCGTTTAGGAAGAGGGAACAGCAGCGAAGTATTTTTAGCCGAACACAGGAAGCTGAAAACATATCGGGCCGTCAAGTGTGTAAATAAGACACAATCAGGACAGCCGCAGCTTCTTCTGGAAGCAGATATTCTAAAAAATCTGAAGCATCCCGGTATCCCCACTATTTACGATGTAGAAGAAGATGATGAGAATTATTATATCATAGAGGAATATATCCAGGGACAGTCATTGGAAGCATTTGTGCTTCATCAAGATTGTATTTCCATCGACACAGCAGTGCATATGACGTTACAGATCTGTGATGTTATAAAGTACCTGCATGATCAAAAACCAGAACCGGTAATCTATCAGGATTTAAAACCAGAACACATTATATTATGTGGAAAACGGGTCGTTTTAATCGATTTTGGCATTTCATCTTATATTACCACGAATGGAAGTACATTCCAAAATTTCGGAACAGAGGGTTATGCGCCGCCTGAGAAATATCAGGGAATTGCCTGTGATATACAGACAGACATTTATGGCGTAGGAAAAATCCTTGCGTTTTTGGCATCCAAAATGCCTGAAAACGAATTCCGGATTCTGCAGCCTTTGATCAGCCAGGCAGCCGCTTATGCAAAAGAAGACCGTTATGCGTCAGTAGAGGCATTGGAAGCGGATTTGCTGCAGGCAGTCGATCAGGGCAGTCAATATCATCAGCAAACAACAAAAAAGCGCCTCTTAACAGGATTTATAGCAACAGAATTAACAACAACAAAAATCGCAGTAGCGGGAACACAAAGCCGGGTAGGTACGACACATCTGGCAATCGCACTGACCTGTTTTTTCAATCAGGAAGGCAGACCTTGTATATATCAGGAATATCATCCATCAGACTGTATGAGGACGTTAGCGAAAAGTGACAGCGGATATATGAGAAAAGATGGATTGGTCGCCTATGAAAAATTTCGGGGCATGCCCTATTACGGAGAAGGGGTTGCGGCACAAAAGCGGTGGGAAGGCTTGTATGTGCAGGACTATGGGATACAGCTGCAGGATATGATAGAAGAAGCGCAAAAGCTGATTCTGGTTATGGGCAGCAGACCATGGGAATGTCCGCAGGATGAATGCCTGCTGCAAAAGGTCAGCCTGCCAAGGAATCTTGTTCTTGTCTGTAATTATGGAGACAGGTCAAAGGCAAAAGCACTGGCCAGAATCTGCCGTCACAGAGTCTACTGTTTTCCGCTGGACGCAGATCCGTTTCGCATGACAAGGGAGAAACGGGAACTGTTTCAAAAGATGCTGCGACAGGAAGGGTGGTGAAAGACACTGAAAGGATGTTCAATCAAAAAGCTGAAAGAAAAGATCAGCATTGGGGTGATCGGGATTGGCATGGGGTGCGGAACAACACATCTGACAATTGCTCTGGCAAACTATCTGCAGTCGGCATTGGGAAGAAAGACAGCAGTGATAGAATGGTCAGGACAGCATGACTTAAAAGATATGATCGGAAAGGAGGGAGGCAGACAAAAGCTTGCAGGCGTTCAGTATTTTACGGATATTAAAGTGGGGAATATACCGGAAATTGTAAACAGCAGATATGAAGCTTTTGTATTGGATCTTGGTGCAGATTATAAGGCATCCAGAGAGGAGTTCCTAAGATGCGACCGTAAAATCGTAACCGGAAGCATCAGCCCATGGAAAGTCTCTGCTTACGAACATTTTCTAAAAAATGTAATTGCATCGGAAAACTACGAAACATGGGAATTTCTGGTTTTATTTGCAAATCTTGCGGATAAGAAAATAATACAAAAAAGATATGGAATGCATATGATAAGTATCCCCTGGATTGAAAATCCTTTTTATCTGAAAAAAGAAGATCTGATGTTTTTACAAAAAATTATTTAAATGAAAGAAACTCTGAGGTCAGAAAGGGTTTCTTGGAATTGGAGGAAAGCAGGATTTTAAAGTATCGGACAAGGATGCAGCTGCTGCATGGAATGATCGGGGCGTGTATCACAGGGATACCGCTTGCAGTGCTGTTGCTTTTTCAGATTCATGATTGTACAGCGCTCAGACATCAGATCAGCGATTACCAGCGATGCGAACAAAATGGGCTGTATCTGTATGTATGGACTTTAAAACAGGATATATCCGCCGGAGACAAGATCACAAAGACAGATCTGGAACAGAAAAAAGCATGGGTGCCGCAGAATACGTCGTACGCGAAATCGATGGATCTTAGGCAATTCACGGGTAAAAAAGCAGTCTGTAATCTGAAAAAAGGAACTGTTCTGCAAACGGATCTGTTGTCTTCGGGCAAAAAGAAAGTGAAAGCAAAACCATGAAACTGTCGTTATAGGAATAAATTATTCAGCAGAATACATAGGCAGAATCAACCTGCTATATTTATCATATCACAAGATCAGCATGGTAACAGAACAGCAGGATCGTTATAGTTACGATCCGTATCACACGAATTGTAAATTCTGCCTCCATGGATACTGCTGATCAAAGGTGGAAGGGATGGACAAAAAGCAATTATTTATTGAATTAACGGGGATACAGGGACGGGGTATTACAATATTTCTGGAAGGAGAGAAAAGTACGCCGGAAAGAGTTGCAAACCTGTTGTGTATACAGGAAGACAATTCTTATATGAGAGATTATGTATACGATAAGGGGGTGTTGACAGAGCTGCATTTTGATAAAGTGCGGAATCAATAAAGGATCATTTCATATCCGGACAATCTATGAGTCCGGGCTGTCAGACAGATGATACTGGCAAACAAAACTATATGGAAAAGGAAACCTCAATGCCTTTCCTAATAGAATAGAAGACATTTACATAAAAATCAAGCGGGCAGGCGGAAAGGATGGTATGGGGATACCGGTTTCTGCCTGCTTGTTTTAGCAAACCGCTGGGAATCCCTGATCGAAATAGCAGAAAGGCTTTACACGCTTCAATGAATCCGTTATAATAATCTTATCTTTTATTCCTTACGCTTGGACAAAGTATTACACAAGCAGGCGCGGGAAACCATAGGAATCTGATATTGTTTCTTGTAAAATAGTCCGCAACAAGCTATAATAAAAAAAGCTATACAAATTCGGATATCAATACACACAGGAGGACATACGATGAAGAAAAAAATCATACCAGTGATAGCCGTTTTATTTTTGATTTTTATTATACTTGTGGGTATCATCATAGGCAGGAAGATCAAAGCGTTTATGCCAAGCAGTGAACAGCAGGATCTGGAGACATATTTCGGGATTACTTCGCAGGAAGAGGCTGCGATCGAATTGAACCGCAGTCTGACAGAAGAAAAGGCGCTGCTTAGGGATGGCGGTATCTATCTGGATTTTAATTATGTACACGATTATTTAAACGATCGTTTTTACTGGGATGCAAATGAAAATATACTGTTATATACGACTTCGTCCAATGTGGTCAAAGCGTCTGCTGACAGTAAAGACTACTATATTGGCAGAAAAAAGGACAGCAAGCCTTATAAAATAGTATTGGTAAATGTGGATAAGACTTATATTGCTCTGGATTATGTCGCACAATATACAAATCTGACCTATGAGCATGTAAAAGATCCGGACCGTGTGCTGCTGCAGACGAAATGGGGAACGATTCAAAAGGCAGGCATTAAAAGAAAAACGCAGGTGCGCGTGGAAGACAGTGTAAAGAGTAATATTTTATGCGAACTGACAAAAGAAGATACAGTCATTAAGCTGGATGTCATGGATGACTGGACAAAGGTAGCGACAGAGGACGGACTGATTGGCTATGTGCAGAACAAACGTCTTGGTGCAGAAAAAGAAGAGACAGAAAGCCATGACTTTGAAGAAGATACATTTTTGCATCAAATGAGGGATTATGCGATTAATATGGGCTGGCATCAGGTGACGGTGCAGGAGGCAAATAATTCAATCGCAAGCGTACTCCAAAACTCTAAGGGACTGAACGTAATTTCGCCGACTTGGTTCTATTTGAATGATAACGATGGGAATATTGCAAATCTGGCAAGTGTGGATTATGTAAAATACTGTCATAACCAGGGTGTGGAAGTCTGGGGTCTGGTCAGCAATCTGGAAAATAAAGACGTCAGCACGACAGAAGTACTAACGCATACATCCAAGCGCGAAAATCTGGAAAACCAGATTATAGCGGCTGCAATTCAGTATGGACTGGATGGGATTAACGTAGATTTTGAAGCATTGGAATCTGCGGTTGGTGAAAGTTTTATTCAGTTTATTCGTGAACTGTCATTAAAATGTGATGGAAACGGCATTGTGCTGTCTGTAGATAATTATGTGTCATCCGAATATACGAAATTTTATGACAGGGAAGAGCAGGCGGTTTTTGCGGATTATCTGGTTGTGATGGGGTATGACGAGCATTATGCAGGGTCGAAGGAAAGCGGCTCTGTGGCGTCGATTGGTTTTGTAACAAAGGGCGCTGATGATATTATTGCGGAAGGCGTTCCGGCGGAACAGGTGATTCTTGGAATGCCGTTTTTTACAAGAGTGTGGGCGGAAAAGCTCAAAGACAGCGATGGGGATGATGCAGAGTCTGCGTCTGAGGATTACGTACCTTATGAATTGTCCAGCGAGGCGGTAGGCATGCAGTCTGCGCAGCGTCTGATGGAGGTAAACGGAGCAGAGAAAAAATGGCTGGAGGATATGGGTCAGTATTACACCGAATATGTAAACGGTGATACGACATATAAAATCTGGTTTGAGGATGTAAAATCCATTGAAGAAAAACTGAAAGTGATGAACGGACATGGATTTGCAGGGGCAGCTTTTTGGAAGCTTGGTTTAGAAGATCCTGCAGTTTGGGATACGATTTTAAAGTATATTCATTGATTGTGGTCTTTTGTCATATGTATAGTAATAAAAGCTCTGGAGGCAGAGAATTTGAAACAAAGATTGGAATTGATGATGTCAGTTGTGGTTCTGATCTGTGCCTGTATTCTGGCAAAGACAAGCGCGGTATACGTAACCGGACGGCAGGTAGAGGAACAGTCGTGCATTGTCATTGATGTCGGACACGGTGGTTTTGATTCCGGTAAAATCGGGGTAAACGGCGAACTGGAAAAAGATATTAATCTCCAGGTGGCGTTAAAGCTGAAAGAGACGCTGGAAGCAAAAGGGATACAGGTCGTTATGACCAGGGAAAGCGATCAGGGTCTGTATGATGAACATGCAAGCAACAAAAAGGCGCAGGACCTGCAGCGGCGGTGCGAACTGATTAATGAACACAAACCGCTGATCACCGTCAGTATCCATCAAAACAGCTATACCAGTCCGCAAATCAAAGGAGCGCAGGTATTTTACTATACAACATCCAAAGAAAGCCAGAAGCTGGCGGAAACGATCCAAAAGACATTAATTGAACAGGTCGATCCGCAAAATCACAGAGAGGCGAAGGCGAATGACAGTTATTATCTGCTGAAAAAGACTTCTTCTACGATAGTAATTGTAGAATGCGGGTTTTTAAGCAATCCAACCGAGGCAGAATTACTTTCCGATGAGCAATACCAGCAGAAGATGGCAGATGCGGTCTGTGTTGGAATTTTCCGATATTTGGGAAAAGATACGGAAACGTCTGATCCGGATGAGGAAAACAAAACGGATAACGCTGTGTCATAAATAAAAGAAGATACAGATTTTATAAAGTCAGGAACGAAAGTGTATGCAGACAACAGTTGTAACAAAAATTGATGAATCAAACATAGATCCGCAAGTGATCCGGCAGGCAGGCCAGATTCTCAGGTCAGGCGGTCTTGTGGCGTTTCCGACAGAGACGGTGTATGGTCTGGGTGCGGATGCGCTTCAGGCACAGGCGGCTGCGAATATTTATAAAGCAAAGGGCCGTCCGTCTGATAATCCGCTGATCATTCATATCTGCTGTTTTGAAGATCTGAAAAAGATCGTAACGCACATCCCGCAGGCAGCAGTGAGGCTTGCAGATGCATTCTGGCCCGGCCCTTTGACCATGATTTTGCCGAAGAGCAAAATCGTGCCTGATGAAACGACCGGAGGGATGGATACCGTAGCTGTACGGATGCCTGCCAACAGGACAGCGCTTGCGCTGATCCGGGAAGGCGGCGGATATGTCGCAGCGCCGAGTGCAAACACGTCAGGAAGACCAAGCCCGACATTGGCGGAACATGTGTATGAAGATTTGAAAGGCAAGATTCCATTGATTTTGGATGGAGGAGCGGTTGGGATAGGCATTGAATCTACTATTGTAGATTTAACTGAAGAAGTTCCGTTAATATTGCGGCCCGGATTTATTTCTTTGGAAATGCTGTCTGAAGTAATCGGAGAAGTGCGGACCGATCCTGGCATTGCGGCGGGCGGGCAGGACTGCAGGCCAAAAGCGCCTGGCATGAAATACAGGCATTATGCTCCGGACGCATCAATGTTTCTGGTAGAAGGCCCGCAGGAACGGGTAATTGCGAAAATTAACGATCTGACAAGGGCGGCAGTGCAGGAAGGAAAAAAAGTCGGAATTATTGGCACAGAGGAAACAGCCAGGTATTATGAGCAGGGGTACGTGATCCGTATTGGCAGCAGGCAGGAAGAAGAAGAAATTGCTCATAATCTTTACAGGATTTTAAGGGAGTTTGATCAATCTGGTGTAGATCTTATTTATTCGGAATGTTTTGAAACGCCCCGAATGGGGCAGGCGATCAGCAACCGTATGATGAAAGCAGCCGGGCATCAGGTGATCAAGGCGGAATAATCGGGGTGAGCATATGGATACGTATAAGAAAATCATTTTTGCGGACAGAGCTGGAAACAGCCGTGCGCCAATGGCAGCGGAAATACTGAAAGAATATACTATGAAAATGCCAATTGATATTCAGGCGCGCGGAATTGTTGTGCTATTTCCGGAACCGTTGAATCAGAAAGCAGAAGCTGTTTTGATCAGTAATGGGATCACTTTGGAAAATTATATGTCCAGCCAGCTGGAAGAAGAGGATTTTGCGAAAGATACGCTCATTATTGTAATGGGGAGCAGCGACAGGCAGAAAATATTGGATTTGTTTGAACATGCGATTTTGGAAAATGTGCAGGTATTGACAGAATTGGTTGGTGACGAACTGGAAATTATGGACCCTTATGGCGGCTCACTGCAGGCATACGGACTCTGTTATGAAACGTTAAGCAAATCAATTAAAAAGTTGGCGGCAATGCTTAACACCGCTTTGTAGCTGGTACGGGTATAATCGTGGTACATTTTGGGAAAACTCAAAATGTGCCATATTTTAATTAAATGATAATTAAAATAAAATTTTATGGACAATCTGCTCATTAGTGCTTATAATGTAGGTAGTGTTTTTATGCGCTTATGTAAGAAAAGAGGAACTATATGAAAAACAGACGGAGTGTATTTCAGGCATTTACCATGATCATACAATTTAGTTTAAATATGATTGTTCCGATTGTGATGTGTACGTTACTGGGAGTCTGGATCGGCGAGAAATTTCAGATGCCGGTCGTTGCCATTCCGCTGTTTCTGATGGGGGCATTGGCAGGTTTTCGTAATATTTTTATTATGGCAAAAAAAATCTATCAGGATGATTCCAAAAGGGAACACGCTGAAAAATAAATTTGCGCAGAAATATTGTGCATAAGAAATCCGCCAGGCAGACCGAAAGAATATGACAAATATAAATATACAGGAAGGAAGCAGGCTGAAATGTTCAGACGTTTGAATCAGGCGCTGCCTGAATTACTGCTGGGGATACTGCTTTACGGGATTGTGATCCAGGTAACCGGGGTCTGGTTTGCGCAGGATCGTCTGCGTTACAGCAGCGGGCTTTGGATCGGTATTGTAACGGCTATGGCTATGGCGTATCATATTGCGCGCATCATTGCGGAAACGATTGACTGTATGGACGCCCATAAAGCAAGAGTGCAGATTACCGCAAAAGGGATTATGCGGTATGCCGCAGTTGTGGTAGTATTCAGTATTACTATGTATTTTGATCTTGGTAACCTTGTCACGCTTTTTTTAGGTGTGATGGGTTTAAAGATATCGGCTTATTTACAGCCGTTTTTGCACAAAGTGCTTAATAAAGTAACAAGAAAAGGTGGTGGGTCTTCGGACGAAACTAACACGATGGAAAGGGAGGTGAAAATGTGACAAATGCAATTGTAATGTCATCCAGTGCTGACAATATTGATTTTATGATTCATGGGTTATTTTCTTATAACCTGTTTGGGCATGAGGTCTGGATTACTTCATCACATGTATGTATACTTATTGTCATGCTGTTTTTGATCGGGTTTGCGCTCATTGCAAATATCAAAATGCGTCACGCTACAGAAATACCGGATACATTCCAGAATATACTGGAACTGATTGTCAGTTCGCTGGATGGGGTTGTGGAAGGTACCATGGGCAAGAATGCGCCGAAGTTCGTGAACTATATCAGTACGATCTTTATTTTCATTCTGATGAGCAATATATCCGGTCTGTTCGGCTTAAGGCCGCCGACAGCTGATTATGGTACTACGCTTGCGCTGGGTCTGATTACATTTACGCTGATACATTTTTGTCAGTTCAAGTATCAGAGTCCGAAAAAAATCTGGACAGACATGTGCTCGCCATTACCACCATGGCTGCCGATCTGGTTTCCGATCAACCTGATCAGTGAGATTGCGGTTCCGATTTCCCTGTCATTACGTTTATTTGCAAACGTGTTGTCAGGTACGGTCATGATGGCGTTGGTATATGGATTGTTGTCCAAAGTGGCAATTATCTGGCCGGCAGCGCTTCATATGTATTTTGATCTGTTCTCAGGAGCGATTCAGACTTATGTATTCTGTATGCTGACAATGACTTATATCAGCCAGCAGATGGAAACAGACTAAATATTTTTAGTCTTCTTATTAAGGTAAAGAGAATATTTTTAGGAGGAAAATCATTATGAATATCACAGGACAGGATTTAATTTTAGCGTGTTCAGCAATTGGTGCAGGTTTGGCAGTTATTGCAGGTATCGGGCCTGGTATCGGGCAGGGTATCGCGGCCGGCCATGGTGCGGCAGCAGTAGGAAGGAATCCTGGTGCAAAATCAGATATCATGTCTACCATGTTATTAGGGCAGGCCGTAGCCGAGACGACGGGTCTGTACGGCCTGTTAGTAGCAATGCTCCTGCTTTTCGTACAGCCATTATCCTAAAAAGCAAAGAGACGCTGCCATGCGTCGGATAAATGGAATTAAGACGGAAAGGAGGCTGAATTGAGCGAACATGGAAAGATTATTTAATCTTGATTTTCAATTAATTCATGATGCGGTCATTTTGGCGGTCGCGATTTTTGTGTTGTTTTTGGCATTGTCTTATTTGCTGCTGAATCCGGTCAGGAAGATGCTTTATGACAGGCAGAGAAAGATTCAGGGCGATATTGACAGCGCGAAGGGCGATAAAGAAAAAGCTGCTGCGATGAAGGCAGAATATGAAGAAAAACTGAAAAACGCAGACAAAGAAGCAGAAGCCATTTTAAGCGAAGCACGTCAGAAGGCATTGAAAAATGAAGCACATATTATCGACGAAGCAAAGCAGGAAGCTGCCCGCATCATCCAGCACGCGAATGAAGAGGCAAAACTCGAAAAGAGCCGTGCAATGGATGAGATGAAACGGGAAATGATTACAGTTGCATCTATGATGGCTGCGAAAATAGTAACAGCATCGATCGATACAACCGTTCAGAATGGGCTTGTGGAAGAGACATTGAAAGAAATGGGTGATTCGACATGGCAAAGCTAGTTTCAAAAACGTACGGAGATGCATTATTTGAGCTGGCTTTGGAATCTGGCCAGGCAGACGCATTGCTGGAAGAAGCAAGACGGATGCTTGGAATTGTGCAGACGAACGAAGATCTTGCCAAGATGATGAATCATCCGAAAATCGTTATTGAAGAAAAACAAAAAATCGTAGAATCCGTATTCGGCGGCCGCGCATCCCGGGAGATGGTCGGGCTGATGCTGATGATCATCGCTAAAGGCCATTACCAGGAATTTGCCGAGGTGCTGGAATACTTTATTTCGCAGGTAAAAGAATTTAAAAAGATAGGAACTGCCTATGTGACATCTGCGATGGAACTGTCTTTGATGCAGAAGGACGCGATACGCAGAAAGCTGTTAGAGACAACTGATTATGTGCAGTTTGAATTTATTTATAAGGTTGATCCATCCCTGATTGGGGGGATCGTAATCCGGGTCGGGGACAGAGTTGTGGATGGCAGCGTAAAAAACAAGCTGGCCAGGCTGACTTCCGAATTAACAAAATTAAAGTTACAAATGCCGTAGCAATATGGCTAAAACAGTTGAAAGTAGGTGACTATTGTCCATGAATTTAAAACCAGAGGAGATCAGTTCGGTCATCAAAGAGCAGATCAAACGGTATGCCGCAGAGCTGGAGGTCGCTGATGTAGGTACGGTTATCCAGGTAGCGGACGGCATTGCGCGTATCCATGGTCTGGAAAACGCGATGCAGGGCGAGCTGCTGGAATTTCCGGGTGAAGTATATGGCATGGTATTGAACCTCGAGGAAGATAACGTCGGCGCCGTATTGCTCGGTGACCAGAAAAGTATCAACGAAGGCGATACCGTAAAGACTACCGGAAGAGTTGTAGAGGTTCCGGTTGGAGACGCTATGATTGGCCGGGTAGTAAATGCGCTCGGGCAGCCGATCGACGGTAAGGGACCAGTAAAAACAGATAAATACCGCCAGATCGAAAGAGTCGCGTCCGGCGTTATTTCCAGAAAATCGGTAGATACGCCGCTGCAGACTGGTATTAAGGCGATTGATTCCATGATACCGATTGGAAGGGGACAGCGTGAGCTGATTATCGGCGACAGACAGACTGGTAAGACAGCAATTGCAATTGATACAATTATCAACCAAAAAGGCCAGGGTGTAAAGTGTATTTATGTAGCAATCGGTCAGAAAGCTTCTACCGTTGCATCGATTGTGAAGACGCTGGAAGAATTTGGCGCTATGGCATATACAACGGTCGTAGCATCCACAGCAAGCGAGCTTGCGCCGCTGCAGTATATCGCGCCGTACGCAGGATGTGCGGTCGGCGAAGAATGGATGGAAAATGGGGAAGACGTACTCATTGTCTATGATGACCTGAGCAAACATGCGACGGCATATCGTACACTTTCCTTATTGCTGAGAAGACCGCCAGGACGTGAGGCTTATCCGGGCGATGTATTCTACCTGCATTCCAGGTTGTTGGAACGCGCGGCGAGACTGGCGGATAAATTAGGCGGAGGTTCTCTGACGGCTCTTCCGATTATTGAAACGCAGGCGGGCGACGTATCCGCATATATTCCGACAAATGTTATTTCGATCACAGACGGACAGATTTATCTGGAGACGGAAATGTTTAACGCAGGTTTCCGCCCGGCGATCAACGCAGGTCTGTCGGTATCCAGGGTAGGCGGTTCCGCGCAGATCAAGGCGATTAAGAAAATCTCTGCTCCGATTCGTACAGAACTGGCGCAGTACCGCGAGTTGGCAGCATTTTCGCAGTTTGGTTCCGAACTGGATGCAGACACGAAAGAAAAGCTGGAACAAGGGGAACGCATCAAGGAGATTTTAAAACAGCCGCAGTATCAGCCGATGCCTGTCGAAAAACAGGTTATTATTATTTATGCTGCTACCAATAAATATCTGTTGGATATTCCGACCGAAGATATTCTTCGATTTGAGAGTGAGCTGTTTGAATATATTGATACGAAATATCCGGATATTCCGGAATCGATCCGTACGACAAAAGTACTGGAAGAGGATATGGAAAAGCAGCTGATCCGGGCGATCGAAGAGTGCAAAAAATCATTTCGGTAGAAGGCGGTGACAGATTATGGCCTCGATGAGAGACATAAAGAGAAGAAAAAGCAGCATACAGAGTACGCAGCAGATCACAAAAGCCATGAAATTAGTTTCTACCGTAAAACTGCAGAAGGCAAAGACGCATGCAGAACGGACAGATCCGTATTTTCAGCATATGTATCGTACGGTAACTTCGATCCTGGCACGGTCAGGAACAATGGATCATCCGTATCTGGCCGATAATGGTTCGGATAAAGTTGCAGTGGTAGTGATCACCTCAAACCGCGGACTGGCAGGCGGTTATAATTCTAATATTACGAAGCTGGTTCAAAATAACGGTATTCCGAAGGAAAAGATATTGCTGTATACGATTGGTACCAAAGGAAAAGAAGCGTTAGAGCGAAGAGGGTACCAGGTCGCTATGGACGCCTCGGATGTCATTGAGAATCCTACGTACAAAGATGCTATGGAAATCTGCGATCAGGTGTTAAAGGATTTTGCTGAGGGAAAAATCGGACAGATCTATCTGGCGTATACCCATTTTAAAAATACGGTGGCACATATTCCAAGCCTGATGAAGCTGCTGCCGGTGGAGTTCTCAGAAGCAGAACTGTCAGCGGCTGACAAGAATCTGATTATGAACTATGAGCCGAATGAAAAAGAAGCGCTGGATATGATTATTCCTAAGTATGTGACCAGTATTTTTTATGGCGCTCTGGTAGAAGCGGTTGCCAGTGAAAATGGAGCGAGAATGCAGGCAATGGATTCTGCTACAAGCAATGCGGAAGAAATGATCAGTGATCTGTCTTTGAAATACAACCGCGCCCGTCAGGGTTCCATTACACAGGAGCTGACCGAGATTATAGCAGGTGCGGAAGCAATCAGTTAGGATTGCGGCAACAGAAAATAGATAAAAAAGGAGTGATAGAAAAAAATGGCAAAGAAGAATCTTGGGAAAATCACTCAGATTGTTGGTGCTGTCCTGGATGTGAAATTTGCGGGAAAGCTGCCGGAAATAAACGAGTCTATCGAGATTACGCGAAAAGAGGGCAGCAGGCTTGTTGTTGAGGTGGCACAGCATCTGGGCGATGATACTGTCAGATGTATTGCCATGGGACCGACGGACGGGCTTGTGCGCGGCATGGATGCTGTGGCGACAGGCGCGCCGATCAGCGTTCCGGTTGGTGAAAATACATTAGGCCGTATGTTCAACGTTCTGGGCGAGCCAATCGACGAGGTTGATCCGCCAACGGGCGTTGAATACAACCCAATCCACAGAAAAGCGCCTGCGTTTGAAGAGCAGTCGACTTCTGCGGAGATCTTGGAGACCGGGATTAAGGTCGTAGACCTGCTCTGCCCATACCAGAAAGGCGGTAAAATCGGCCTGTTCGGAGGTGCTGGTGTAGGAAAGACGGTATTGATCCAGGAGCTGATTCATAATATCGCTACAGAGCACGGCGGCTATTCCGTATTTACGGGAGTAGGGGAAAGAACGCGTGAAGGAAACGACCTGTATTATGAAATGAAAGAATCCGGCGTTATCGATAAGACGACAATGGTATTCGGTCAGATGAACGAGCCGCCGGGAGCCAGAATGCGTGTGGCATTATCCGGGCTTACAATGGCAGAGTATTTCCGTGATAAAGGCGGAAAAGACGTGCTGTTATTTATCGATAATATTTTCCGTTTTACACAGGCTGGTTCCGAAGTGTCTGCGCTTCTTGGGCGCATGCCTTCAGCCGTAGGTTATCAGCCAACCCTCCAGACAGAGATGGGCGCGCTGCAGGAGCGTATTACATCTACCAAAAACGGGTCTATTACATCCGTACAGGCTGTCTATGTGCCTGCCGATGACTTGACAGACCCGGCTCCGGCAACGACATTTGCCCATTTGGATGCGACGACGGTATTAGAGCGTTCGATTGTTGAGCTTGGTATTTATCCGGCGGTAGATCCGTTGGCGTCTACGTCCAGAATTCTTGATCCGCGTATTGTAGGTCAGGAGCATTTTGATACAGCCAGAGAAGTACAGGCAATTTTACAGAAATATAAAGAATTGCAGGATATTATCGCGATCCTTGGTATGGACGAATTGTCCGAAGATGATAAGATGGTAGTAAATCGTGCCAGAAAGATCCAAAGATTCCTGTCCCAGCCGTTCTCGGTAGCGACACAGTTTACCGGACTGGAAGGAAAATATGTACCAGTTGCGGAGACAATCCGCGGATTCCGTGAGATCTTAGAAGGAAAGCACGATGATATACCAGAGGGCCATTTCTTGAATGCAGGAACTATTGATGAAGTACGTGCCCGTATGAAGTAAGGGGTGACGTGATGGCAGATGCGAACAGATTGTTTCAAGTAGAGATTATTACACCGGAACGCGTGTTTTATACCGGAGATGCTTCCATGATCGAGTTTACGACGACGGAAGGTGATATCGGTGTGTATAAACATCATATCCCGCTGACGGCTGTACTTGCGCCGGGGATTGTGACGATTACTGAAGCGTCCGGATCGAAGAAAGCAGCCGTGCATGCGGGATTTGCTGAGATTTTAGGCGATAAGGTGACACTTCTTGCGGAAGTCGCGGAATGGCCGGAAGAGATCGACCGAAACCGGGCGGAGGAAGCGAAGATGCGCGCGGAGAGACGGCTGAAAATGAAAGAGGCCGGTTTGGATGTGAAGCGGGCGGAAATTGCTTTGAAGAAGGCGCTGGTAAGAATTGATGCGGCGAAGTAGATTGGATGATGTGTAGTGAAAAATAGCTGAGGGTTGCCTTGGCTATTTTTTATGGAGATCTGAATGCGGACGACACTGCGGGATGTGGGGTGGGATTTGCCTGAGAGATCCACCCCACATTCCGCAATGTCTGGGTATTGGCTTTTCCGGAGATGGTTGTACGGCTGTCAGAGTTTTAGATCAAGATATACGTGATCTTTTTCGTCCTGGTCGATTCCGAGGTAGCGTTTGGTAATCTGATAGGAAGAGTGGTTGTAAATATCCATAAGTAAAACGGGTGATATGCCTTGCTTCCATGCGTGATATCCAAAGGTTTTGCGCAGAGAGTGGCAGCTGATGTGTTCGGCGTGCAGGGATTCGCGGGCGGCGTTGCGGACGATGCGGAATGCCTGTGAACGGGATATGGGGGAGGCCGGGTCTGTTCTTTTGGAAAAGATAAAATCCTGTGGATTGGGTTTGCGGATGTTTTTGAAGGTCTCCAGTGTTTCGATGACATGTATGTTTAGAGCTACCATTTTTTGTTTGTTCGTTTTTTGCTCCAGTACGGTCAGGTGTTTTTTAAAAATGTGCATGGAAAAATCATATACGTCTTTCCAATGCAGTTCGAGAATATCACTGATGCGAAGAGCCGTGTGCAGTCCAAGGATGATTAATGCCTGATTTCGCGGATTTGGGTGTGTTGTTTTGTAATATGCCATAAATGCTTTTAAGTCTTCTTTGCTTTTTATCGGTTGTGTAGTTGACATTTTTCCTGCTTTCCGGCAGTCTGTTACTGCCTTTTTATTATACATTATAATCATAATCGGCTGTTCAGAAAGCGAAATTTTTCGGATCATCATAAAAATAGTCCAATTTATTGCTTTCGATGGATGGTTATGCTAAATTAAAGATAAAAGAAAGGGAATCAAGGATGGGGAAGAAAAAAATAAATGGAAATAAACGGATATGGCTTCGTATTTTTTTGATTATGGGTATCTTGTTTTTTGGGAGTTCAGACAGTATAGCGGCGTCTGCCAGTTCGGACACTGCAATTTCCCAAACGGAAAATGCAACGGGAGAATGGCAGAATAGGAACCAGAAATTTTTTTATTATCAAAAAGGGAAAAAAGTAAAAGGGTTAGCCAGGATCAAAGGGAAAACTTATTATTTTGATTCCAAAGGAGTGCAGCACACCGGATGGCAGAAAATTGACGGCAGTTATTATTTTTTTCAAAATGCAAATGGAAAGAAAGGATCTATGGACGCATCGTCGATTGTAAATGGCATGACTTTGGGAGCGGATGGAAAAGCGGTAGTAAATCGCGGCAGTAAGGAAAAACTGGAAATTCTTGTAATGGCAAATGAAATTGTTGAAAAAGCGACAAAGCCGGAGATGAAAAAATCGGAAAAGCTGAAAAAGACTTATGATTATTTAATGAAGCATTTTAAGTACCGTGGTTCTCCCAAATTTGTGTATACCGGGCATTGGGAACTGGATTATGCAAGAAGCTTGTTTGAAGAAGGTCATGGGAGTTGTTATGCTTTTGGGGCTGGATTTGCGTTTCTTGCTAATGCGGTTGGTTATAAAGATTGTTATGCTGTTTCCAGCGGCGGTCATGGCTGGGCGGAAGCAGGCGGAAAAGTGTATGACCCGACGTGGGGGCTGATAGATCAGCGGCATAATTATTATGGAATGAGTTTTGATCTGAGCGGTGTTGACGGAAGGCCCAATTATAAGAGGGCAAGAACTTATGTGGCGGAGATTTAATTGCAGATCAAGAGCCTGAAAAATCTGATAAGTCTGAAAAGTTTGATAAGTTTGAAAAGTTTGATAAGTTTGAAAAGAAACTGCATGTAAAGGGGATGTATAAAATGAAGCCTGTCATATCGATCAGAGCGCAGGATTTTACGTATATCAGAGAAAATGGGTGTTTCTATATTGACAAAACCGGATTTATCAGGGAATGGTGGGAAAATGGGGATGTGGTCACACTGATCACACGTCCGCGCCGTTTTGGAAAAACATTGAATTTAAGTATGGCGGAGGCGTTTTTTTCCAATCAGTATCCGCACAGGCAGGAATTATTTTATGGATTATCGATCTGGAAAGAAGAAAAATACCGGAAGCTTTATGCTGGTTACCCCGTGATTTTTTTGAGCTTTGCGGGAATCAAAGGAGATACTTATGAAACAGCCAGGGAAAGTCTGATACAAATGATACTGGATCTGTATGCAAAATATAGATTTCTGCTTTCTGGAACTGCCTTAAACAGCCAGGAAAAAGAATATTTTGATTATATCCGGCCGGATCTGTCGGACGCCGTGGCAGCAATGTCGATACATAGACTGGCACTTTGCATGTATCGGTATTATGGGAAAAAGGTGCTGATTTTTCTGGATGAATATGATACGCCGCTGCAGGAATCCTATGTGTTTGGATATTGGGAAAAACTCGTTTTGTTTCTTAGAAGTATGTTAAATTATACATTTAAGACAAATCCTTATCTGGAGCGCGGACTTTTGACAGGCATTACCAGAATCAGTAAGGAATCTATTTTTTCAGATATCAGCAATTTGGAGGTAGTTACAACGACTTCTGAAAAATATGCCGCAGCGTTTGGCTTTACGGAACAAGAAGTAACCAGGGCGCTGGAACAGTATGGGATGTCTGCTTATTTGGATCAGGTAAGGGTGTGGTATAACGGCTTCCATTTTGGCAGGCGAAAGGATATTTACAATCCATGGTCGATTACGAAATATCTGGATGCCAAAAAATTCGGCCCTTACTGGATGAATACCAGTTCTAATAAGCTGGCAGGCAGGCTGATCCGGGAAGGCAGCGCTGATATTAAAATCGCTATGGAAGATCTGCTGGCCGGGCATAAAATCATAACTGCCTTAGATGAAGAAATCGTATTTGAGCAGCTCGAAGAAACGAATGAATCCATCTGGAGCCTTCTATTGGCGTCTGGTTACCTGAAAGTCGACAGTGTGAGAAACGTTGAGGAAGAAGAATTATTGTATGAACTGTCTTTTACAAATCTGGAGGTAAAAAAAGAATTCCGCAAAATGATTCTGAGATGGTTCCAAAATCCGTCCACCCGTTATAATGACTTTATCAAAGCATTGCTGGCGGATGATGTGGATTATATGAACGAGTATATGAACCAGATTGCACTGCAGACATTCAGCAGTTTTGACACTGGAAAAAAACCTTCGGATCAGTCGGAACCGGAACGCTTTTACCATGGATTTGTCCTGGGACTGCTGGCGGATTTGTCTGACCAGTATCAAATTACTTCCAACAGAGAAAGCGGCCTGGGACGGTATGATGTAATTATGCAGCCGCTGGATCAGCGAAGAAAAGCGGTTATTATGGAATTTAAAGTGTTTCATCCGGCAAAAGAAAAGGATCTTACAGAGACTGTAAAAAATGCGTTAAATCAAATCGCGGATAAAAAATATGATACGGAATTGCTTGCAAAAGGGATACAGAAAGAGCAGATCCGGCATTATGGATTTGCCTTTGCAGGGAAAACAGTGTTAATTGCTGGTTCATCGTAACCGTTCAGATCTCCCATGGAATTGTTGCGATTCATCGAATATTTTTTCATGAATGATTTGACAATCCACCCAAAACACTATATAATAATACACGGACAGCCGGGGCGCTAGCGGTGCCCTGTACCAGCAATCCGCTATAGCTGGGGTGATATCCTGCCTCGGGTCTTTTGGTTTTAAAGCAGCCTCTGGTAAGTGGCGTTGACGTCTGGGTCTTACGCAACAGGAACTTGTGAACCGTGTCAGGTCAGGAATGGAGCAGCACTAAGCAAGACCTCTTGTGTGCCGTAAGGGTGCCTGGGCCGAGTTAACTGCCAGAGTAACGTTTAGGGCCGGGATTCAAAGCAGGATGTCCAAAAAAATAAAACATGACGTATCTACAGATGTTGGAAAGCGCGCAGGATCAAAGCCTGCGTTTTTTTGTTATACTTTATGACATCCATGATTTATAAAAAGAAAAGGAAGGGAACAGATGATTAAAGCAGTTGTTTTTGATATGGACGGATTGATGATTGATACTGAAAAATTATTGCTGCGGTATTGGCTGGAGGCGGCGCATAATTATGGTTATGATATGCGCAAAGAGCATGCGCTTGGTATCCGCAGCCTGGCTGCAAAATATGCGATACCGAAACTAAAGGCGCAGCTTGGAGAAGATTTTGATTATCAAAAGGTCAGAGCTTTGCGTTTGAAGCTGATGAACGAGCATATTGAGACTTATGGGTTGGAAGAAAAGCCGGGACTGGGGAAGCTGCTGGATTATTTAAAGGAACATCATTATAAGACGGCAGTCGCGACGGCTACGGACCTGGAACGTACGAAGCGTTATCTGGGATCATTGAACCGGCTGGGCTATTTTGACCAGATTGTATGCGCCGCTATGGTTGAAAATGGAAAGCCTGCGCCGGATATTTATTTGGAAGCGGCGGCGCGGCTGGATACAGATCCACGTGAATGTATGGCGCTTGAGGATTCTCCAAATGGTATTATGGCTGCATACCGGGCTGGTCTGTGTCCGGTTATGGTGCCGGATTTGAACGGGCCGGATGCAGATACGGAGAAAATGTTATATCGGTGTGTAAAAGATTTGGCGGAGGTAATTCCGGTATTGGAGGAATATAACCATGTCTGAAAAGGAGGATGCTATTTATGCGGAGGTAATTTCCGTATTAGAAGAATATAATCATGTCTGAAAAGGAGGCGGATGCTATTGATATGGAAGTAAAAGAGGTTTTGAAACAAGTGCAGGCGGGTGAAATATCGGTAGAAGACGCAGAGCAGTTCTTCCGCAGGCAGCCGTTTGAAGAAATGGGCTATGCAAAACTGGATACACATAGAAAAATTCGTTCCGGATTTGCAGAAGTTATTTTTTGCAGCGGCAAGGCGGACGAACATCTGCTGCAGATTTTTGGCAGGTTGTATGCGCAGGATCAGGAAGTGTTCGGCACCAGAGCGTCACAGGCACAATATGAAATGATTCAGAAACAATATCCGCAGACCATTTATGATCCGGTTTCCAGGATTATTAAAATAGAAAAAGAAGGAAAGACCCGCCAGGGAAAAGTGGCAGTCTGCACAGCAGGAACGGCTGATATTCCGGTTGCGGAAGAAGCTGCCCAGACTGCGGAATATTTTGGAACACAAATAGAACGTGTGTATGACGTAGGCGTCAGCGGCATTCATCGGCTGCTATCGAATCTTGATACGATTCAGCAGGCAAATTGTGTTGTGGCGGTGGCAGGAATGGAAGGCGCCCTGGCTAGTGTGCTGGGTGGATTAGTGGACAAACCGGTTATTGCGGTTCCGACTTCGGTCGGGTATGGCGCGTCTATGAACGGTCTGTCTGCATTGCTGACAATGATTAATTCGTGCGCGAATGGAATTGCGGTAGTAAATATTGATAACGGATACGGGGCTGGCTATCTGGCAGCTCAGATCAACCGCCTTGCAGTGGCGGCTGTGTAAGGACAACCGCTGTCCCAAAGTAAAAAAGAGTTCTGTTTGCACAGAACTCTTTTTTTAAATTGGAGGTAGGATGTATTTATAGAAAGTACTGTACATCTGCACAGTACAATAAACGGAGAGCATGGGATTCGAACCCACGGTGCTTTTGAGGCACACGGCTTTTCGAGAGCCGCACCTTAAACCGCTCGGACAACTCTCCAATCAAAAAATAATAAAAAATAAATGCTGTATTAAGATTATACCATAATTTTCCATAAATACAAGAAAAAATCTCAAATAGATTGCGATATTTTTTATCAATACAATTGACAAGCGTCAAAATTCATTGGATAATAGGAATTGATCAAAAATAAGGAGGATTTTTTTACTATGAATCAGACAAATGAGTTTAAGCCGTACATTCCGGCGGATAAGGTCATGCCGGAAATTACGCCTGTCTCGATTATACTTGGTATTTTGCTTGCCGTATTGTTTGGCGGCGCGAATGCATATTTGGGACTGCGGGTGGGAATGACTGTATCAGCGTCTATTCCGGCGGCTGTGATTTCTATGGGCGTGATCCGCGTGATTTTAAGACGGGATTCTATTTTGGAGAATAATATTGTGCAGACGATCGGTTCTGCGGGTGAATCGTTAGCTGCGGGAGCTATTTTTACGCTGCCTGCGTTATTTATGTGGGCGCAGGAGGGAGGGACGCAGACGCCTTCTCTTATTGAAATCGCGCTGATTGCGTTTGTCGGCGGTGTGATTGGTATTTTATTTATGATTCCGCTGCGTACCGCTTTGATTGTACAGGAACACGGGACGCTTCCGTATCCGGAAGGAAAAGCATGCGCGGAAGTGTTAATGGCGGGAGAAGAAGGCGGAGCAAGCGCTTCAACGGTATTTTTAGGCCTGGGCGTATCTGCGGTCTATAAATTTATTGCAGACGGTCTCTGCATTTTTCCAAGTGAAGTAGACTTTGAGATCAAAAGTTATAAAGGTTCCGGCATTGGTATGGACGTGCTTCCGGCGCTGCTTGGCGTAGGTTATATCTGCGGCGCGAAAGTCTCCTCGTATCTGCTGGCGGGCGGTACGCTGGGATGGTTTGTAATTATGCCGCTGATCGCGCTGTTTGGCGGGGACGCAGTTATATATCCGGGAACTGATCCGATCAATACGCTCGCGCCGTTTGATTTGTGGGGTACTTATATCCGTTACATTGGCGCCGGAGCGGTGGCAGCAGGCGGTATTATGAGTCTGATCAAATCTCTGCCGCTGATCGTGCGTACATTCCGTCAGGCTGTGAAAGGGTTTGGCGCAAAAGCTGGCGTTTCCAACCGGACGACACAGGATCTGCCGATGAATTTTGTATTTATCGGAATTGGCGTCCTGGCAATCTTTATGTGGCTGTGTCCGGTGATTCCGGTGAATCTGTTGGGCGCTGTAATTATCATTATATTCGGGTTCTTTTTTGCAACTGTATCTTCCCGCATGGTCGGCCTTGTCGGAAGCTCGAATAACCCAGTGTCCGGTATGGCGATTGCGACACTGCTTATTTCTACGATGGTATTAAAGGCGACTGGTATGATCGGAATGACGGGTATGGTGGCAGCGATCAGTATCGGTTCCATTATCTGTATCATTGCAGCGATTGCAGGGGATACATCGCAGGATTTAAAAACAGGATTTTTAGTCGGTTCCACGCCGAAAAATCAGCAGATCGGGGAACTGATCGGCGTCGTTGCTTCCGCAATTACGATTGGCGGCGTGTTATATCTGCTGAATGCAGCATGGTCTTATGGTACCGAACAGCTTCCGGCTCCGCAGGCTATGCTGATGAAGATGGTAGTTGAAGGCGTTATGAACGGCAACCTTCCATGGGCGCTTGTATTTGCTGGTGTATTTATTGCCATTGTCGTAGAGATTTTGGGGATTCCGGTGCTGCCGTTTGCAGTCGGTCTTTATCTGCCGATTCATCTGAGTACGCCAATGATCGTCGGCGGTCTGGTAAGGCTGTATTTTGAAAAGAAAAAGAATGAGACAGAAAGCGATCGTAAGAGAAAAGTAGAAAACGGCGTTCTGTATTCCTCCGGCTTGATCGCAGGCGAAGGGCTGGTTGGCATTATGCTGGCAGTGTTTGCGGTTATTAAGGTGGATGCTGAGAAAAACCTGGGAGATGTTTTCAATCTTTCTGAGAAAATCAATCTGGGGAACTGGGGCGGATTGGCATTTTTCGCCTTGTTGACAGCATCGTTGTATTTCGTGATGGTCAAAAAGAAAAAATAAGATTTATAATTATATTTAGAAAAAGAACCAGCCAGAGTGCTGCAGAGATGGCGGTGTGAAGGATTGCGTATGGGCAAAAAGAAGCAGGAAAATTTTTTGGACTATGTACCAAAAAGAAATCAGTTGTATGCGTGGGATTTAAATCAGAAGAAACATGTAGAAATAGCTGTAGTCAACCGCGGGATGTTTAACCGGATGGCACAGATCATATTCCGCAAGCCAAAAGTCAGCAAAATTGAGCTGGATGACCTTGGAAGCTTTATCTGGCAGGAACTGGACGGCGTCAAAACCGTTTACGAGATCGGAACAGCTGTGAAAGGAAAGTTTGGAAAAAAAGCAGAGCCATTATATGAACGGTTATGTGAGTATATCCGGATTCTGCATAATAATCGTTTTATTGTATATGAAAATAAAAAAAGAAAAAATAAATAAAACCTGCAGTATTTAAATGTGAAAAGAAAGGAGATTTATGGGCGCATTATCGAATTTAGAGCCAAAAGAAGTATTTACGTATTTTGAAGAAATCAGTTCCATTCCGCGCGCTTCTTATCAAGAGGAAAAAATCAGTAATTATTGCGTAGAATTTGCGAAAAAGCACGGGCTTTTCTATATCCAGGATGAACTGAAAAATGTCATTATCATGAAAGACGCCACACCTGGTTATGAGCAGGAGGAGCCGATTATTTTGCAGGGCCATCTGGATATGGTATGTGAGAAAAAACCGGACTGTAAGACAAATTTTGAGACAGACGGCATTCAGCTGTTAGTAGAAGGCGACAATCTGACAGCAGACGGTACGACACTTGGAGGTGATAATGGCATTGCGATTGCCTATGCGCTCGCGCTACTTGCCTCAGATACCATCGCCCATCCAAAGCTGGAAGTTCTGTTTACCGTATCTGAAGAAGTTGGTATGGAAGGAGCGTCAGGAATTGACATATCCATGCTGGAAGGACGCAGGCTGCTGAACCTGGATTCTGAGGAAGAGGGATTTTTACTGGCAGGCTGCGCAGGCGGAGCAAGAATCGAATGCCGTCTGCCAGTGCAGTGTGTAGACGCGCAGGGCTGTGTGATGGAGATTACGGTAAACGGCCTTAACGGCGGTCATTCAGGCGTAGAAATTGATAAAGGACGCGCAAACGCGAATCTGATTATGGGCCGTATTCTGACAGAACTGGCAAAACATACGAAATATCATCTTTCTTCGGCAGAAGGCGGCAGAAAAGATAATGCGATCCCAAGAGAATGCAAGGCAATCCTGTGTATTCCACAGCAGGATACTGAAACAGTTACACAAGCACTTGCCAAGATTCAGAACGATCTGTCAAACGAATATGCAGTTACAGATGCTAACATCAGAATCCGGACAGAGCAGGAAAACGTACCAATGCCAGGTAAGATGCTGAACAGGGACAGCACAAAACGCGTCATACTGCTGCTTGAAGCGCTGCCGAACGGAATCCAGACAATGAGCGCTGATGTAAAAGGACTTGTGGAAACATCCTTAAACCTTGGAGTATTAAAGTTAGATGCAAACGAGCTGTCATTAAGTTATGCAGTACGCAGCTCCATCAGCAGCGCGAAGGATGCCTTACTGGATAAAATGGCATATCTGACCGAGGGACTGGGCGGCATCGCGGAAAGATCCGGTGATTATCCGGCATGGGAGTACAAAAGAGATTCTGCATTTCGGGAAAAACTGGCCGCTGTGTATGAGAGAATGTATGGAAAACCTCCGGTGGTTCAGGCCATTCATGCAGGACTGGAATGCGGGCTGCTGGTAGGGAAACTGCCGGAACTGGATTGTATTTCGATTGGGCCGGATATGAAAGATGTGCATACGACGGAGGAAACATTGAGTATATCTTCGACGAAACGTGTTTGGGAGTTTATTGTGGAGGTGCTGAAAGACAAGTAAGTGGTTAACCGGACGCTGCAGCGGGCGGTGGGATTAAGATGCGCTGGGAGACACACCCTTGGCGGACTGGGGCAACGCTGCGGCGAACTAATCGCTAACTGAAGGAAGATAAAAAATAAATTCGGCGATTTCACAATTTTTCGACAAAATATTTTAAGATTTTACGGTATATTACCGGGATCAATCTTAAAAATTTCAATGAAAAGCGAAAAATATTCTATGTTTTATTTAAAAAATATTCGATATACTGTCAATAGTAACAAGGGGTTACGCTTTTAGCGTGATAGTTAGGAAAGGAGAAAAATATGAAAAGAAAATTAGTAGCAATGACATTGGCAGCAGTTATGGGTCTTTCTGTAGCTGCATGTGGTTCAAGCGGAGACGATAAACCAGCAAATGACGGGAACAAAACAGAAGATAATAAAGACGCTGGCGCGACAAATGATGAAAATGCAGATGCACCGGACGATGCAGGGGATGCAGAAGGAGATGATGGCGCAGCTTCAGGAGATGTAGCGAATAAGGATAAGCCGTTGGTATGGTTTAACCGTCAGCCTTCTAATAGTTCTACTGGCGAACTTGATATGTCAGCCCTTACGTTTAATGATAAGACATATTACGTAGGATTTGACGCAAATCAGGGCGCTGATCTGCAGGGAACTATGGTAAAAGATTATATTGAAGCAAATATCGATAAAATCGACCGCAACGGAGACGGCGTTATCGGATATGTACTGGCAATCGGCGATATCGGACATAATGATTCCATTGCACGTACCAGAGGTATTCGTAAAGCACTTGGCACTGGCGTAGAAAAAGACGGCAATATCAACAGTGATCCGATCGGTACAAATACAGACGGTTCTGCATCCGCAGTACAGGATGGTACGCTTGAAATCGGCGGCAAGACTTATACCGTACGTGAACTGGCTTCCCAGGAAATGAAGAATTCCGCAGGCGCTACCTGGGATGCGGCTACAGCTGGTAATGCGATCGGTACATGGTCTTCTTCTTTCGGTGAAGAGATTGATATTATTGCATCCAATAATGACGGTATGGGTATGTCTATGTTTAACGCATGGTCGAAGGATAATAATGTACCTACTTTCGGTTATGATGCGAACAGTGATGCAGTGGCTGCAATTGCTGAAGGTTACGGCGGCACAATCAGCCAGCATGCAGATGTGCAGGCATATTTAACGCTCCGTGTTCTGCGTAATGCATTGGACGGTGTAGATATTGATACAGGTATCGGCACAGCAGATGAAGCTGGTAATGTACTTTCTGATGATGTATTTGTATATAATGAAGAACAGAGATCTTACTATGCATTGAATGTAGCGGTAACTTCTGAAAATTATCAGGATTTTACAGACTCTACCAAGATTTATGAGCCGGTTTCCAAACAGCTGGATGCAGCTAAGAGCCCATCCAAGAAAGTATGGCTGAACATTTACAATGCTTCAGATAACTTCTTAAGCTCTACATATCAGCCGCTGCTTCAGAATTATGACGATATTCTGAATCTGGAAGTGGAATATATTGGCGGCGACGGACAGACAGAATCAAATATTACAAACCGTCTCGGAAATCCTGGCCAGTATGATGCGTTTGCTATTAATATGGTTAAGACGGATAATGCAGCTTCTTATACGGCATTACTGAATCAGTAATTTTGTATACAGATTAAAATAAGGACAGACAGGGCAATGGATCAGGGTGAACCATTGTTTCTGTTCACATCCGGGCTTTGCGCAGGTGCAAAGCCCGTAAGATAAGAAAGAGAAATAGGCTTATTTGTGAACAGGAACAAGGAATTTGCCCTGATTTTTTCAAAATGAATTCGGAAACAGAGGAATATGCATATATAGGAGTAAAACTATGGCAGATCAGAAAGATGATATTGTCTTATCGATACGCGGAATGAGCAAGTCCTTTGGCCGGAACAGGGTTTTAGACCATATTCAGCTGGATGTGAAGCGTGGAACAGTTATGGGGCTGATGGGCGAAAATGGCGCCGGAAAATCAACCATGATGAAATGTCTGTTCGGAACGTATCAGAAAGACGAAGGGAATATATTTCTTGACGGGAAAGAAGTCAGCTTTTCAGGGCCGAAAGATGCATTGGAAAACGGGATCGCAATGGTGCATCAGGAACTGAACCAGTGTCTGGAACGAAATGTAATTGACAACCTGTTTCTGGGTCGTTATCCGGTTAATTCTATGGGCATAGTCGATGAAGGCAGAATGAAAAAAGAAGCTTCCGAGCTTTTTAGAAAACTTGGCATGACAGTTAACCTGACACAGCCGATGCGCAATATGTCTGTATCACAAAGGCAAATGTGTGAGATTGCCAAAGCGATTTCTTATAATTCCAAAGTAATTGTTTTAGATGAGCCGACTTCTTCTCTGACGGTACAGGAAGTGGATAAGCTGTTTGAAATGATGCGGATGTTAAAAGCACAGGGAATCTCCCTGATCTATATTTCCCATAAAATGGATGAAATTTTTGAAATCTGTGATGAAATCTCGGTGCTGCGCGACGGTAATCTGGTTATGACCAAGAGCAGCAAAGATACAAATATGAATGAGCTGATCGCGGCAATGGTTGGCCGGTCTTTGGAAAATCGTTTTCCTCCGGTAAACAATGAACCAAAAGATGTGATCTTATCCATTCAGCATCTTTCCACGAAGTTTGAACCTCATTTACAGGATATTACGTTCGATGTAAAAGAAGGGGAGATTTTCGGACTGTACGGACTGGTTGGGGCGGGACGTACAGAACTGCTGGAAACAATTTTTGGGGTGCGTACAAGGGCGGCGGGCCGGGTATATTTTAATGGCCGTCTGATGAATTTCAGCAGTGCAAGGGAAGCGATGGATCATGGATTTGCAATGATTACAGAGGAACGCAAGGCAAACGGGCTTTTTTTGAAAGGCGATCTGACGTTTAATACGACGATTGCGAACTTGGACCAGTATAAGTCAGGCGTAGCGCTGTCCGACGCCAAGATGATCAAGGCGACAGCAAAAGAGATCAAAATTATGCATACAAAATGTATGGGACCGGAAGATATGATCTCCAGCCTTTCCGGCGGAAACCAGCAGAAAGTCATTATGGGGAAATGGCTCGAACGCAGTCCGCAGGTATTTATGATGGATGAACCTACCAGGGGTATTGATGTAGGCGCAAAATATGAGATCTATGAACTGATTATAAATATGGCAAAACAGGGAAAGACTATTATTGTTGTTTCTTCTGAGATGCCGGAAATTCTCGGTATTACGAACCGGATCGGAGTCATGTCTAACGGACATCTGTCTGGTATTGTAAATACAAAAGAAACTGATCAGGAAGAGCTGTTAAGGCTTAGTGCAAAATACCTATAAAGAGGGAGATGAATAGTTATGGCAAATGGAAACAGTACGATTCTTACGGCTGAAGAAGAACAGAAACTGCGTAAGCCGATCGATGAGTATGTAGGTAAGATTCAGGCAAAGATAGACAGTCTTAGAAAAGACGGGACAGATCGTGTTCTCTCTCTTCAGAATCATATGGACAGCATTAAGAGAGACCGTTCTTTAACCAAACAGGAGAAGGAAGGGCGTATTGCGTCTGATCAGGCGGAAATAGCAAAAGCAAAGGCTGTCGAGGCAGGCAATAAAGATGAGATTGCAAAATTAGTTGCTGATGCAGAAGCTTATCTGAAAGCGCATTTTGATCAGGACTATTATCAGGTCGTGAAGCAGAGCTGTGATCGGGAAAAAGTGCAGGCAAGGGCAAATTATAGCAGTAAGGTAGCGCAGTTGGAACAAGAGCACAAAACAGCTATGTCTAAGCTTACGGACCATCAGGAAATGAAAGATGAAAATTATGTGCATAAGAACCGCTTATTTGATGCGAAAATGCAGTTGGAAAAAGACTTGCAGGAAGTCAAAGACCGCAGACATGCAGCATATACACATAAATATCATTTGATTGATTTACTGCGCATGTCCAAATTTACATTTGCTGAAACAAGCGCTCAAAAGTGGGAAAATTATAAATACACCTTTAACCGCAGGGCATTTTTATTGCAGAATGGCTTATATATTGCGATATTGCTTGTATTTATTATGCTTTGTATTATTACGCCGATGGTAAAAAAGACGCCGCTGCTTACTTACAACAATGTGCTGAATATACTGCAGCAGGCTTCTCCTCGTATGTTCCTTGCACTTGGCGTTGCGGGCCTGATCCTGTTAACAGGAACCGACCTTTCGATTGGGCGTATGGTCGGCATGGGTATGACAACGGCGACGATCATTATGCATCAGGGACCAAATACTGGTTCGGTGTTTGGGCATGTATTTGATTTTTCAAATCTGCCTGTTGGCGTCAGAGTTATTTTCGCATTGTTTATGTGTGTGGTTTTATGTACCTTTTTTACAGCAATTGCAGGTTTCTTTACCGCAAAGTTTAAGATGCATCCGTTTATTTCTACAATGGCAAATATGCTGGTGATTTTTGGTCTGATTACTTATGCTACCAAAGGCGTATCTTTTGGAGCGATTGAACAGACCATTCCGGCCATGATTATTCCAAAGATCAACGGCTTCCCAACGATTATTCTCTGGGCAGTTGCGGCAATTATTATCGTATGGTTTATTTGGAATAAAACGACATTTGGAAAAAATCTGTATGCAGTAGGCGGAAACCCGGAAGCAGCATCCGTATCTGGTATTTCTGTATTTCGGGTTACTGTAGGCGCATTTGTACTGGCGGGAATCCTTTACGGTTTTGGTTCCTGGCTGGAATGTGCAAGAATGTACGGTTCTGGTTCCGCAGCTTATGGACAGGGCTGGGAAATGGACGCAATTGCAGCCTGCGTAGTGGGCGGCGTATCCTTTACCGGCGGGATTGGTAAGATTTCAGGTGTTGTAGTTGGTGTATTTATCTTTACAGCGCTTACCTATTCTTTAACCATTCTTGGCATTGATACAAACCTCCAGTTCGTATTTTCTGGTATTATTATTCTTGTAGCAGTAACACTTGACTGTCTGAAATATGTACAGAAGAAATAAATGAATATAGCAGTATAATGAAAAATTGTGAGCGGCCTGGTTATGGAAGATCAGCAATAACCAGGCCGTAAATGATGCAAGCAATTCACGATGTTTGATTTAAATATAATATATAATAGTTTTATAGATGGTCTGTACTGTTATTATTTATCCTCAATTGTATCAATGTAGCTTATAAATTTCTCCACATGATCTGCGGTAACTTTAAAATGCGGTAAATAAATATACTTTTCATCCTTAAATTCAATTTCTTCGATCCCTTGACCTGAGATCAGCGCTACAGCCAGCTTTGCAATAGATGCAGCCTGAGCTTCTTTATAATTATAGACTGTCGCGCTCAGTTCGCCATCTGCAACCGCTTTCAATCCAACATCCGTGCCGTCGATTCCAAAAAATAAAGGCAGTACCGATTCTGTAACATTCAGTTTTTTATACGCATCGATTGCTCCCAACGCCATATCGTCATTATTTGCCAATACAAGTTCAATTTGATTCTGATGCTGGCTGATCAGCTGCATCATACGGTTTTGCGCTTGCGCGCGGTTCCAGTTTGCAATTTGGCAGCTTAATTTTTCGAGCTGGATACCCATGTTTTTTAACGTATTAACGGCATATTCGGTTCGTATAATGGTATCCTGGTGTCCAGGTTCGCCTTCCAGCACCACATACTGAATTTTGCCATCATGATTGCGGTCTGCCTGCGCATTGGACAGAATAGCAGCCGCCGCCAGTTCTCCCTGCATTCTGCCTGCCTGCTTGGCGTCTGCGCCGACATAATAGAGCTGATCCCACTGCATCAGATCTTCGGCCACCGGCTCACGATTGAAAAAAATGATTGGTACTTTGTGATCTCTGGCAAGATCTATAATTTCTGACGGGTCGGCACGGTCTGCAAGATTGACGCACAGTATGCTGCACCCTGCATCCAGCAGTTCTTTTACCTGATCATCCTGGTTGCGCTGGGAACCAGCTGCATCACGCAGCGTCATGGTAAGATCCAGCTGATCGTTTGTTAATTGGTCGAACTGATCTCTAAGGCAGTCGGTCAATTGTCTGATATAAGTATCACTCTGGTTATAACAGGCCACACCTACACGGGCTTTTTGCGGTGTGTCAGGCTGCGGGCTGCTGCAGGAGACCAATGATAATAGAGTGACTGCGAGTATGATCCTGTGTATTTTTGTTTTGTTTATTTTCATTTTATGCCTCATGTTGTTTTTGCAGCGAAATTACTGGCTCATCTTATGCCTCATGTTGTTTTTTGCAGCGAAATTACTGGCTCATCGTAAATAGGATTTCCTGGTTTTTTTCGGAATATAATGTCTCTTGGCGAAATACATAATAGGTAACTTTTACACTTTGCATTTTGTGGAAACGTTTCCCGCAATGTTCTGCCAACTCTTTTAGGCTTTGATATCCCATACTGAATTCATCCGGAACGATCAGGCATTCTACAATACGGTTGTCCAAAAAGTAAATTGCTTCGGTAGAATTTCCTATACCATATACTAAGGCTCCGTGCAGATCATTAGCCGCAGCGCATTCGGCGGCGGCAGTAAGACTATGGTTATCAAGTGCAATAACAAGATCTGTTTGTTTTTTGTTTTTCAGGCTGCTTTGCTTTGGTTCTTCCAATGAAAGTGATGCTGTCCAGGAAAATACAGCGCCCGTGTCTTTTAATGTATCTTTCAAGCCTTTCATACGGCTTGCCAGTGCTGGAAATGCTTCTGCTTCCAGCAGGATTCCAATCGTTTTTCCTGACAGGTTCTGATTGTAATCTTCCAATAGTTGCTCTGCCAGCGCTCTGCCCATGGCTTCTTGATCCGGTTGTGCGACTGGAAGTGTTGCTTCCGGGAGATTTTGGGATACGGTATCTTTTACCAGCATAATCGGAATCTTTTTTTCCAGTTTTTTTAGCTTTTGATCAAAGTCAGCCCCGGGCATGGGCTGAAGAATGACGGCCTGCGTATCCTGTTCGATTTCCTGGCTGATCAGTTCCAGCTCTTCCTCCGCGGTCAGATTCTTTCCGGTACTGACGATCAGCAGTTCCGATCCGGTATCCTGCGCTGCCATTTTAAGCCCGTAGCGGAAGGCTGACCAGTGATGGTTTTCGGAATCTGGTATAATGACAGAGATCTTGGGAGGGTGATCGGATCTTTTTTCAACAATCATCTGAATGGCCAGAATGAAAATGCATGCGGCTAAAACTGTCTCAACGGTAAAAAACCATTTTCTGTTATGCTTCATATTGTTTTATTCCAATCTTTTATTCTGATTTTTCGTTTCGCAAATGTCCTTTTTCAAGATTTTTTTGGTTTTCTTCGGAATAGGGAATGGCTGGAATGCAGATGGATACGGTGGTTCCTTCGTCCGGTTCGCTTTGTACGCTGAGTCCGTATTGCGGTCCAAAAAGGATACGGATACGGTTATTGACATTTACAAGACCGACGCCGGAGCCTTGCTTATGGATGCGGTTACTGTCGGTCAAAAGAAGATCTACCTCGCTGGAGGACATGCCGACTCCATTATCTGTGACGGAAAGGATAGCCATTCCGTGTTCCAGTCTTCCGGTTATCCGGATTTGTCCGCCGTCATCCTCATCCATACCTCCGACGCCGTAGTTAATCGCATTTTCAAGTATTGGCTGTAAGATCAGCTTGACGGTACAGCAGGCATACAGAGCCGGATCTGCTTCAAAGGTGACGGAAAAATGATTTTTATACCGGATTTTTTGGATATTCATATAGCTTTTTGCATGCTGCAGTTCATCTTTGATACTGATAATCGTACGTCCTTTGGAAAGGCTGATCCGAAAGAGTTTCGCTAATTCTGAGATCATAAAGACAGCTTCATCGTTGCGTTTTCCTTCGATCATCCATGTAATGGAATCCAGTGTATTGTATAAAAAGTGCGGATTGATCTGACTTTGCAGCGCTTCCAGTTCGCTTTTGCGCCTTTCGTTCTGCTCCAGAACAATTTTGTGCATCAATACGTCGATCTGCTCATATGAGCGCTGGATCGCATAGCCAAGATGCCGGATTTCCTGGGAACCGCCGATATAGATCTCAGGTTTTTCACCTGCTTCATATTTGATCACCGATTGCTGCAGCTTTAATACAGGGCTGGAAATCCTGTCGGTAATTACTCGGTTAATGACAGCCAGCATCATAGCCATAAGCAGGATCAGCATTACAATAAAATAGCGGATATCAAACATTCCATGTGTAAATGTAGCATCCGGAATAATGCCGACCAGTTTCCATCCGGTATAGCTGATCGTATTGACAATCATCTTCCGCCTGCTGCCTTCAAACGTATCGTCATAGATGCCATCTTTATATGCGGCTGCTTTCACGCTGTTTTCACTGGAAAAGCCTTTACGGATCTGTGCCTGCTGCTTGTGGTAGATCATGCGGCCGTTGCTGTCACACAGATAGTAATATTGTCCGTTTTCGGATGCGTTGATTTTCTGCATCATGCGTGAGATGCCGGAATAGTCCATATCTACAAGCAAAACGCCCGTCGTAGGAACTCCGTGATCGGTCAGTTCTACTACGCGGCTGAGGGAAATAACCCAGTAATACCGTCTGGTATGGTCGTCAAACAAGTTTTGGATATGAGGCGTGGAAAAATGCATATTCGCTGTATCGCTGACCGCTTTCTCATACCATCCTTGTTTTGTTACATCCGGGTCTTCTTTTTGCAGGGCAACCGGTTCTGCGGCGATCAGGCTGCCAGAACTGTTATAAATAGCGATGCTGCGCAGCCTGCTTCGGTTTGCTTCATATAAGAGGTTCATTCCCTGCTGCATTTGATTTTCCTGAGCAGCGATGTTATGTTCTTTGATCACGTTGTAATAGACCGCGTCTGAGATCTGCCGCATGCTGCCCAGATAATCTTCCAACGTCTCTCCGGTCTGTTCCATCAGCTTTTGCGTGTTCTGGATAATCGCCTGACGGGAAGAGGCGGAAAACCGAAAATACATCACAATTCCAAGAATCAGCATAATAGAAATAGAAATAAAGGTAAATGCAGCCATAATGGATGACTGGATTTTTTGTGGCTTTAACTTTTCCAAATATGCTGAATCGTTCCATTTGATGTTCATGATTGATCTCCGGGAACTGCGAAAGCGTGTTCTGTTCTGTATTTGGAAGGTGAAACGCCAAACCGCCTTTTAAACACATAACTAAAATAATTCGGATCAGAATATCCCACTTTTTTTGCGATCATATAACTTTTTTCATTTGTTTCAATCAGCAGTGATGCAGCCCGGTCCATCCGGTAATCTGTCAGGTAGCTGATAAAAGAACTGCCGATCTCCTTTTTAAAAATCGTAGAAAAGTAGGAATTGGAGACACCCAGAGCCTCGCAGATACAATCCAGTGACAGCGCTTCATTCCCGTAATTTTGATGTACATATTCCTCTGCTCTGGATACAAATGATTTGGTAGAGCTGTTTCGCACATGAATGATCATCTCACGGAAGGAAAGGCAGATGCCGACCAGCCATTCCGCAAATGCCTCCGGCTCCAAATCCAGCAGTCTGTTATACAGGCTGCGCATATCCCCGGAAAAATCATCCGACGTAATATCATGGTTTACGGAAAATCGGTACAATGCACAGAGCAGTTCCATAATGTCGATATGATATTGCTGCAGCGTTTTTTCCGGATAAAATGTGTGATCCAGGTATTTATGGGCAGCCTGCCCCACTTCTTCCTGTGTGCCCAGCCGGATGATTTTCAGTAAATTAGCAAGATCTTCTTCATTAGCAAGATCAGATTTTCCCACCTTTTGCGGAACGACTTCGAGACGGTTAATTGCCCGGGAAGAACCATAGATGCTGCGGTAAGAAACGGCCTCTCTGGCACTGCCATAGGACTGCGCCAGTTCCAGAATCTTACTGCATACTTGTCCGACTCCGATCGTAACAACCGCGCCGATCATCCGGCGGGCATATTTGCAGAAACGGTCGCATTCATCCGTCAGTTCAGAAATCAAGGATGCTTGTTTTAGCTGAGCTATAAATATAGTATGGTCTAAATAAGAAAAGCATTTCGCCTGCCATTTTTCCGCCAGATGTTCTTTGGCCTGTTTTTTGACAGAAGTTGACAAAAGCAGCGGATTCATATCTGCCGGCATCTGGCAGGAAGACGTGTGTATCACGAGACAGCTAAAAAAAGGCCCTGGAAAAGAAAGCTGGTAATCAGAAAGGTATTTTGGTATTTCTTCTTCCTGAATCCGCCCTTCGATTAAAGCGACATAAAAATCCGCCTGCAGCAGCGGCAGCGATTCCATATAATATTTCTGCAGAATTTCTACATTTCGTTTTTCACTGATTTCCTGATCCAGCTTTACTTTCAGCTGTGTAAACACATGCTTAAGCTCCGCGGCGTTAACAGGTTTCAGAATATATTCCTCAACTTCCAGATGCACCGCTTCTTTTGCGTATTCAAATTCGTCAAAGCCGGTAAAAAGCAAAAGCTTGGTTGCCGGATATTCTGCTTTGATCCGGTGCGCCAGTTCCATGCCATCCATATACGGCATTTTGATATCTGTCATAACGACGTCCGGCTGACTTTCCTCGACCATTTCTAATGCCTTGACACCGTTGCAGGCATAGCCGATCACAGAAAAGCCGAGGCTTTCCCAGTGGATTTTTTTCATAATTGCCTGGATGACTTCTTCTTCGTCGTCTACCAGAAGGATGGTATAGTTCTCCATAATATTAACTCCGTATGGCGATATTCAAATTATTAGAATGAATCTTGTTTATTATTTCCGCATTTATTGTAGCACAGTTCTTTCCATATTGCTATCCATTCCAGTAAAATTTTGGAATTCTTTTCTGTTGACAGCCCAATGACGTATAATTTATAATAGAAAGGACTAATTGTTATACAAGATCAGGAGAAAGAGAGGTTGCATCAAAATGCTCAGAGTGGGTATGCTTACAAGCGGCGGCGACTGTCAGGCTTTGAATGCTGCAATGAGAGGCGTTGCAAAAGGATTAAGTTCTAATGTTGATGATTTGGAGATTTATGGATTTTTGGATGGCTACAAAGGTCTGATCTACGGGAATTACCGATTGCTTACATCATCAGATTTTTCGGGTATCCTGACAAAAGGCGGAACAATTTTAGGTTCTTCCCGTCAGCCATTTAAGCTGATGCGTACACCGGATGAAAACGGCCTGGACAAAGTAGAAGCCATGAAGCAGAATTACTACAAATTAAATCTGGATTGCATCGTAATTCTTGGCGGGAACGGCACACAAAAAACAGCGAATTTACTTCGCGAAGAAGGATTAAATGTAATCCATTTGCCTAAGACGATTGACAATGATATCTTCGGCACAGATGTCACATTTGGATTTCAGAGTGCGATCAATATTGCAACAGATGCGATTGACTGCATTCATACAACAGCGGCGTCACATAATCGTGTCTTTATTATTGAGGTTATGGGACATAAGGTTGGCTGGCTGACATTGTATGCAGGATTGGCAGGCGGCGCGGATATTATTTTGCTGCCGGAGATTCCTTATGATATTAAGAAGGTAGTCGGCGCGATTGAGCATCGTACAAAAGCTGGAAAAGGCTTTACGATTCTTGCAGTTGCGGAAGGTGCGATTTCTAAGGAAGATGCGAAATTATCTAAAAAAGAATATAAGAAGAAAATGGAAAAATCTCCGTATCCGTCTGTTTCTTATGAGATTGCGGCAAAAATCGGTGACAAGCTGGGCAGTGAAGTACGTGTTACCGTGCCTGGCCATACACAGCGCGGCGGCAGCCCGACGCCTTATGACCGTGTTCTTTGTACAAGACTTGGCGCGGAAGGCGCAAAGGCGATTCTGGAAAAAGATTTTGGTCATATGATTGCAATGGTGAATAATGAAGTCAGACGTGTTCCGTTAGAGAATGTGGCTGGTAAATTAAAGACGGTTGATCCGAATGCACAAATTGTCCGGGAAGCGAAGCTGACAGGAATCAGTTTTGGAGATTAGCAATTTTTGTACGTAACAATCTGCTGCGCATTTGCTGTAATTATCAGCGAATGTGCGGCAGTTTTTTCGTTTTGCATAATCTCGCGTTATATGATAGAATGGAAAAACAGCACATTTTAAATACGCTTATTTAAATATGCTTATTTGCAAATGAAAACGATTTATGATTTTATCAGGAGGTCAGCGATTTTATGTCCTATACAGCGCTCTACCGAAAATACCGGCCACAGAATTTTACAGATGTAAAGGGACAGGATGCGATTGTAACGACGATCCGCAACCAGATTGAAAACAAGCGTATCGGACATGCTTATCTGTTCTGTGGAACGAGGGGAACAGGAAAGACAACGATTGCAAAAATATTTGCCAAGGCAGTCAATTGTGAACATCCGAGGAACGGAAGCCCTTGCGGGGAATGCGCATCCTGCCAGGCAATTGCATCCGGAAATTCGATGAATGTGATCGAAATTGACGCAGCTTCCAATAACGGGGTTGACAATATCCGTGAAATCCGCGAGGAAGTGACTTATGCACCTACCGAGGGAAACTATAGAGTATATATTATCGACGAAGTCCATATGCTGTCGATCGGTGCGTTTAATGCGTTGCTGAAAACACTGGAAGAACCGCCTTCTTATGTGATTTTTATTCTGGCTACGACAGAAGCTCATAAGATACCGATCACGATCCTGTCAAGATGTCAAAGATATGATTTTCGTCGTATTTCGACAGATATTATCGCAGAAAGACTGCAGGAACTGCTGGAACAGGAGCATGCCGAAGCAGAAGAAAAAGCGGTGCGCTATCTTGCAAAAGCGGCAGACGGCGCGATGCGTGACGCGCTTAGCCTGCTGGACCAATGTATGGCATTTTATATGGGCCAGAAGCTTACGTACGATCATGTGCTGGAGGTATTGGGAACCGTGGATACCGAACGGTTTTCCAAGATGTTTGGCGCTGTGATTGGCAACGATGTTGCCGCGGCAATGCGGCAGATGGAAGAGCTGGTCACGGACGGCAGAGATTTAAGTCAGTTTGTCAATGATTTTACATGGTATCTGAGAAACCTGCTTTTACTGCAAAGTTCGCAGGATCTGGAAGATTTCCTGGATATTTCCAGCGATCAGCTCGCACGGTTCAAAGAAGAATGCAAAATGGCGGACAGCACGGAACTGATGCGGTATATCCGGATTTTCTCCGAATTGTCTAATCAGGTGCGCTTTTCTACACAAAAGCGGATTTTAATAGAAATTGCAGTCATCAAGCTGTGTCGGCCGCAGATGGAGGAAGATTACAGTTCGATTCTTTCCCGGCTGGCGCAGCTGGAAAAAAAGATGGAAGAAGGCGTATTCCAACCCGCGGTCCCTGCGCCAACGGTGACGGCAGAGCCGTCTGCGGCAGCAGTATCAGAAAAGCTGGCGCTGCCCAAGGCAGTTTCAGATGATATCCGCAGCGTAGTGGAAAACTGGCGCGGCATTGTGGCACAGATGCCGAATTCACTAGGCGTGTTTGTACGCAAAGCACGTCTGAGTTTGGGAGAAGGGGATGTGCTTCTGATTGTTATGGACGATCCGATTTTGAGTGAAATGTTGTCGGAGGAACAGCGGATGCAGGAGATTACGGACAGTATTTCGCGCAGTATCGGGAAAGAAGTGCAGGTGCAGATCAAATATAATGATACCGGGCAGTCATTTGAACAATCTTACGTGGATCTGGAACAGATGATTCATACAGAAATCGAGTACGAAGATTTTACAGAATAAACATGTTAATTTTCTTATCAAATATGTATTTTTTATGAAAATGGAACCATATATTGTCAGAAGGCATGATTTGCGTTAAAATCAATAACAGTCAAAATAATTAATTGTAAGGAGGAACAATGATCATGGCAAAAAGAGGAGGATTTCCAGGCGGCGGTATGCCGGGCAATATGGCTAATCTCATGAAGCAGGCGCAGAAGATGCAAAAGCAGATGGAAGACGCGACCAAAGAGCTGGAAGAAAAGGAGATGACAGCCAGCGCGGGCGGCGGAGTCGTTGAAGTAACAGTATCCGGCAAACGGGAAGTTACCAAGGTTAAAATCGACCCGGAAGCGGTAGATCCGGATGATGTGGAAATGCTGGAAGATCTGATTATGGCGGCTGCCAATGAAGCGATCCGCAAGATTGACGAATATTCCCAGAATACAATGGGTAAGATCACTGGCGGTCTTGGCGGCGGCATGGGGTTATTTTAGAGATGGATTATTACAGTGCGCAAATCAGCAAACTGATTGAATCCCTTGCGGGGCTGCCGGGAATCGGTGTAAAATCTGCCCAGCGGATGGCGTTCCATATCCTGGATATGCCGGAAACGGAAGTGGAGAAGCTGTCAAGCGCTATTTTGGAAGCAAAGCGTAAAGTCTGTTACTGCAGGCAGTGCTGTACGCTGACGGATGAGGAAATCTGTCCGATCTGCAAAAATCCGAAGCGGGACCAGAAAGTTATTATGGTCGTAGAAAATCCGAGAGATCTGGCTGCATATGAAAAAACTGGAAAGTTTGAGGGCGTCTATCATGTGCTGCATGGTGCGATTTCTCCTATGCTTGGCATCGGTCCGGCTGATATCAGGCTGAAAGAACTGATGCAGCGTCTGCAGGGCGATGTCAGCGAAGTTATTATCGCGACGAATTCCAGTCTCGAAGGAGAGACAACGGCCATGTATATCAGCAAACTGATCAAGCCGACTGGCATCAGGGTAACACGGATTGCCAGCGGCGTTCCGGTAGGCGGCGATCTGGAATATATTGACGAGGTGACTTTGCTGCGGGCATTAGAAGGGCGTACAGAGCTGTAAACCGCTGAACGCTTATGTGCAGCAGCATAAAAATATGTATGGATTCTGTTAATTTTGTAGTGCTGACAACAATAAATGTCAAAATCAGCCTGTCTATTATGCTACATTGAACGCATACCTGAAAAAATGGAAAGAGGTGTGCGAATTGGCAGAACAAAAACAGAGGTCATCAGGGACACTACCAAAGAATATCCGTCAGATCGGAACCAGCACAGGCAGTACAAGGGTCTATCTGGAGGATTACGTATATACCTATTTACATACACAGGAAGTACAGGAAACATGGACCAACCGGGGGTTTATGCTGCTGGGCAGACTGGAAAAGGGAAAAGACTATGCCAGATACTTTATCAGCGGATTAATACGGGTCGAAGATGAATATTTCAAAGACCATATTCTGCAATTTAACGATGATACGTGGACGTTTATCTACAAAGAGATGAAGACCTATTATGACAATCTGGAGATTGTCGGCTGGGGACAGGACGTCAGCAGCGCGAATGCGGCGATTTCTGCAGAATTGGAACGCAGTCATAAACAGAATTTTAATATTCAGAAAAATGTATTGTTTTTGCTGGATCTGGTAGAAAACGAAGAAGCTTTTTACATATTTGAAAAAAATATCCTGCAGCGCCGGGAAGGGTATTATGTCTATTATGAGAAAAACCCACAGATGCAGGAATATATGATTGATAAAAACAAAAACCGGGAGCTGGACATTTCACCCGAGGAGATCAAAGAACCGCTTGTCCAGAGTTATCGGGAAACGCTGCTGGAAAAAAAGGCACAGTTATCCGAACGCAAGTGGAACGGTGTCTTATATACAACTAGTCTGCTGCTGGTACTTTCGGTCTGTGTGCTTGGCGTAAGTACCGTAAATAATGTGGAAAAAATGCAGGATCTGGAATCCGCCATGAATCAGATTTCCGGGAAAGGCGGACAGGCCGGCATTCAATCTTCGGACGTACCCGCAATGAGCGCGAATGTGCAGGATGGGGATGAGACTGATCTGAACGAAGCGGGCAGTGCAGACGCCGGGCACGGCAATCAAAACGGAGACGAAAAAGATTCTGACAAAGATTCAGATCAAGATTCAGATCAGGAATCTGATTCTAAGAAAGAAACTTCCAGCGGCAGCGCTAAAACCGCAGGGGATACGGACGATAACGAAAAAGAGACAGGCTTCGGCGGCGACGAAAAGTCATTTGAAACAAATTCTGATGACAGCGGCAAAAGCAAGTCATCCGGGAACAAGCACAAGCAGGATACTTCTTCCGAGGATGATGGAGAAAAGGAGCCGATATCTTCCGACAGCCTGGAGACGTCCGCGTTAACAGAAGCGCAGACCAGTCTGCTGCAGGGATACTATATTGTAAAAGAAGGCGACAGCCTGGTCGGGATCAGCAAAAAGATCTACGGAACAGCAGCAAAGGCACGCAAAATATGTACCTTAAACGGAATTGAAGATATGGATATGATCTACGCCGGGCAGAGGCTGGAACTGCCCTGAAAAAGCCAGGATGCATACAGGAGAGGACTATGGCAAAAAGCGGAAAAACTACATTACGTGCTCTTCCGGCACAAAGCACAGAAGAGTTATCCGGGTTAAATCAGAAAATCAGGATACACAGGATAAAGATTCTCATCCTGATCCTGATGCTTACTGGTGCGGCAATCGGATTGCTTTTTGCCGTATTGATCTATTTTGAGACAAAAGTTTATACGGATTATGAAGTGATCGAACAAATTGAACGCAGGGAAACATCCGCGGCGGCGTATGAAGAGTTTCAGGGAAATGTGCTGCAGTATACGCAGGATGGGGCTGTCTATTCCAGCATCAGCGGCGAGGTATTCTGGAACCAGCCGTATGAAATGGAATCACCGCGGATCGCGGTCTGTGAAGATTATCTCGCTATTTATGAGCAGGGAGGCAACCGGATCTATATTATGAATACAGTCGGGCAGCAGGGGACGATCCAGACGACCATTCCGGTACAGAGGGTCAGTATTGCCCGTCAGGGGAAAGTTGCTGTACTGATGGAAGACTCCCAGACAAGTTATATTCATATGTATGACAAAGACGGCAAACAGCTGTCAGGAGGTGAGCTGCATATTGAAAACAGCGGCTATCCGCTTGACCTGGCGCTGTCACGCGACGCGTTAAAGCTGGCAGTCAGTATGCTGGATATCCAGGAAGCAGACGTAAAATCTACGGTTGTATTTTATAATTACGGAACCGTAGGACAAAATGAAATTGATAATATTGTAGGTTCTTACTCTTACAAAGACATGATTATACCTAGTATCCGGTTTGTCACGAATGACAGGCTGATTGCGTTTGGAGATGAAAAAGTACTTCTCTTTGAAGGAAAACAAAAGCCTGCGGTTATGAAAGAAATCAAATGCGGCAAAAATATCCGCAGCATCTATTATGATGAAGATTATTTCGGCCTGGTTTTTGACGATGCAGAATCTGCAAAAGGGTATGTAACAAAGATTTATAATATGAAAGGCAGGCAGATACTGGAGCAGAAATTTGATCTGGATTATACAGCGATTGACTTTCTGCAGAACGGGCTGCTGTGCATTCGGAATGAGAAAAGCGTGCAGTTATTTACGATGAGAGGCAGCAAGCGGTTCGAGTATACGTTTGACCGCAGCATTTATGATGTGATATCCGGAAGCGGCCAGCTGGATTACTGGCTGATCTTAAATGGCGAAACAGACAGGATTAAGTTAAAGGACAAATTGTAAAATGAATTGGTTATATATTCTGGTCATGGGCTATATTATCTTATCTGCCCTGAGAGGTTTTCATAAAGGATTTTTGCGGGTGATCTATGGAGCGACGGCATGGATCATAGCGGTTTTGTTTATAGCAGTGACTGCTCCGATGGTGCGAAATGTGGTTCTCGAGAAAACGCCGTTGGAAGCTCACATCGAAACAGGCTGCGAAAAGATGGTGCGAAACCAGGTTAATCAGAAGCTGGAGGACGGTTCCTGGATGGAACTGACGGAACTGCCCTGGGTGACGATGCCCAAAACACTGAAAAAGGAGTTGAACCAGGCGGCCAAGGATGCGATCCCGGGAATTTTGGAATCTCAGGGGATTTATCAGAAAATGGCGCGCGCGGCCGCGGAATTCTGCATTGGTGCGGTTGCTTTTTTGGTGTCGTTTTTGGTGATTGCGGTGATTTTATTTCTGGTCGGACGTAAGCTCGATTTGTTTTCCAAAAAACCGGGGATTCATCTGGTAAATATGATTTTTGGATTTCTTGCGGGTGCGGCGAAGGCGTTTCTTGTGATCTGGGTTGTATTTTTGCTGATTGACGCGACAAAGATCCTGCCGAGCAGTGCGTCTTTATTACAGCTGATTGAAGAGAACGCGGTGCTGCGGGGTCTGCATGAGAAGAACCAGGTATTGATACTGCTTAAAAGTTTAAAGCTGGTTCAGATATGAACCTGAGTATGACTGGGATTCCTGATGGTGAATCCCAGTCCTTTTTGTGTATCATTTGATGAAATATAGTTTTTAGTAACAGTTCCATGGACGATCCGGATTGTTACTTATTTTTTTGTCTTAATTTTTTTCACATTGCTCCATGCTCCGTAGAATTTTTCTCCATCTGATTTTTGATAAGCTCGGACTCTTACATAATAAGTCTTTCCTTTTTTCAGACCTGAAATTGTTTTAGAATCCGTAAATACGCCTGCGGATTTACGCTTTGTCTGATCAGAAGCGAAGTTTTTACTGGTGGAATAAGCGATTTGATAGCCGTCGCCGTACGGATACCAGGTCCACGCTGCTTTGATCTTGCCTTTTCCAGTATTTTTTACGCTTTTGAGTTTTATCTTCTTCACTGAGATGGGTTCTGTGTCCTCAGGTTCATCATAATCTACGTCTACGGAAAAGTCGTTGTTGGAACTGCCGCTGCTGCCAGTTCCGCCCTGACTGCCGTTGTTGGAACCATTAGATCCGTTATTTGTGCTGCCGCCCGGATTGACTGCATTTGCCGGACTGTAAGTCCAGTGTGCATAGGCCGGAGTTGCCGCGCGGATAGGGGTATCGGTTGTAATCCGGGTGCCGCTGTATGCTTCGGTGTACCATCCGTCAAACGTATAATCCTGGCGGTAGGCGCTTGGAAGCGTCGGCAGTTTTTGATTTACCGTCATTATGGAATCCTGCCCGGACAATGTTCCTCCGTTTGCAAAAAAGGTAACGGCATATTCCGAAGGTTTGGCAGTGGTAAAGGAACCAATTCCGGATTCCATTCTTCTGATGTCCTGATAATAATATACTTTGTAATAATAAGTCGTTCCTGGCGTTAAGCCTGTCAGGGTAGTTACGAGCGCGGATGTAACGGCAAACTGGCTCAGCTGCTTTGATTCCTGCAGATTGGAAGTCGATGTGCCGTAGAGAACACCCCAGTTGGTTACCTGGCTGCTTGGGATAATCGCCGTAATGGTTGCAGCCGTATCCGTGACGTTTGAAATAATAAAATCACGATAGCCTGTATTTACATTATTCCATTGTGCGTAGATCTCTGTATTCGCATAAAAGATCGTACTTGTTGTAACCATAGTACCTCCGGACGGCTGCGTGTACCAGCCGCTGAAGGAATAACCGTCCCTGGTCGGCGTCGGAAGCCAGGTGACCCGCTGGTTAACGGTGGTTTGGATATTATTTTCCCGTAAAATACCGTTTGTAGGATTAAAGTAAATCGTATATTCCCCCTGTGTATAATTTGGATAATAGCCAGGATTCGGCCAGTATCCGGTATTTGGCCAGTTATTGGAGCTGCTGACCGATACTTCACAAGTAATGGTGGCCCCGTTCCAGGATGCGGAGACAGACGCTCTTCCCTGTGCGTTGGCACGGATATATCCGTCAGAAGTGATGTCTGCGATATTCGGATTGGATGAGATCCAATGAAGTGTGGCAGTCTGTGCGTTTCCCTGCAGGTTAATCGGGCAGGCAGCGTGGGACGGATAATGGTCTTTAAAATGAGCAGTCATATTTGGCTGCGGAAGCTTAGCTGTCTCGCCGGGCTTTAAAGTAATTGTCTGAATGCCGGATGCCAGGGAAACATTCGAGATGTTGGAAGAGAGTACCTCGACAGACACTGTTTCCCGGCTGTCTTTTGCAGTTGTCTGAGAAGTATTTGGGGAAGGAACCTGCGCAAATTCCTGTACCCAGTAATGTGTTCCATTATAAACTACATGTCCGATGCCGACCACGTTATAATCTTTAGACAGCATATTGCGCCTGTGTCCCTGGCCCGCATAGTTTTCCCTCGTCTCCTGCCAGGATTCAAATACAGCCGAAGCCGAAGCCTGACCGGCCGCGATATTTTCCCCATTGTTATGGTTTAGAAAATTGCTGCTGTAAGCTGTGGAATATTCCTGTCCGTTTGGTCTGGTATGGCTGAAAGACAGGGCGATTTCGGTCGCGCGCTGCATAGCGATTTGTTCCAGACGGTAATCATACTGCAGTTCGGATAATTTCTGATCCGGCTGCGTGTTAAAAATAGTCTTATTCACATTGTCTTCCTGCCAGAACCAGGCGTCTGACGGACTGGTACGAAAAGCATTTATCATTTGCAGCATTTTTCTTGCTTCGGTCTGGCCATATTGCAGGTCAATGCCGACAGTAGTCGTGCTGGATGCTTTTACTGTTTGCGGTGCGATGCAAAGGCAAAGCAGCAATGTACAGAACAGAATACTGGTAAAATGTAACAATTTTTTCATGGCATGTACCTCACTTTCATGATAATATATAAAAAGATTAGCACAAATGCCCCTGGGAATCAATCTTTAAAACAGATATTTTGTGTAATCGGCGCGGAAGGCGGCAACAAGCGAGAAAAATTATTACAACGAAGAAAAGGGAGGGCAGTTACTATGAGGGAAGCATATGATATTAAAAATCTCAGTCCATGAAAAAATTCATATGCGAAAAAGCTGAAAAAGCAGATTATTATCAATACAGACAACGATACGATTGATTTTTTAAAGAGCAAAGCGAGGAATCCGGCATTCCGTACCAGACGCTGATTCCTTTATATTTAACAGACTGTGCAAAACAAAAGAAACAAATCTATATTACTTGGAAATAGTGAGACAATCAACATTTTCAATAAAATTGGAAAAACACCTAACAAAATCCCGAAATCAGCCGATAAACAAGTTATAGAACTTCACAAACCGTGCATAATACCTTATGATTGCACAATATAAATCGAGGTATTTCACCTGCATAAAAGTGAAGTATTCTAAAAATCATTCAGGGACGAGACGATGAAAGGAGATGCCTAATATGCGTATAGATGCCTATAACCAGATCGCAACTTTATACAAAACAACAAAGCCATCCAAGGCGAAAAGTACCGCAGAGATAACTACTGCACGTGATCAGGTTGAGATCTCACGGGCAGGGAGAGATCATCAGGTCGCAAAGAAGGCAGTCGCAGCAGCTTCGGATATCAGGGAAGATAGAGTAGCAGAGCTTAAATCAAGCATAAAGTCTGGAAACTATGACGTTGATACTGGAGATTTTGCGAGTCATTTATTAGCAAGTTATTATGCAGCTAATTAAGAAAAGTAACACGATCGTTACGGAAATGTGAGGATGAGGCGTGGCAAGTTTAATGGATGACCTGATTCAGGTCTTAGAAAACGAAAACAGGGAATATGAAAAATTAGCGGAGTTGTCTAAGGAAAAAAAGCAGGTCATCATAGACGCCAATGTCCCGGCGCTGGAAAAAATCGTAGACCAGGAACAGGATGTGGCCAGTAAAATTCAGAATCTTGATCACCGCAGGCAAAAAGTTATGCATGATATGTCCGTGGTGTTAAATAAGCAGGAGCAGGATTTTAAACTGGATACGATTATTGAAATGCTGAGCAGCCAGCCCAGGGAACAGGAACGGTTACAAAACGTAAAAGAACAGTTGAAGACGACATTAGCAGAAGTTCGTAAGATTAACGAACAAAACCAGACATTGCTGAATCAGGCTCTGGACATGGTCGAATTTGACCTGACTCTGTTTCGAAGCATGCGCACCGCACCCGAGACGGCGAACTATAACAAGAACGCTTATAATACGGGAGAGATACTAGGAGGCAGCGGATTTGACGCAAAACAATAACAGACAGGAGTGTGAGCAATTATGGCAAATGGAATGGGTTCAATATTTGTCGGACATTCAGGGTTGAAAGCTTCTCAAGATTCGATTAATAATGTAGCAAACAACCTGGCTAACGTAAACACCCCCGGGTATGTACGTCAGCAGGTTGTTTTTCGTGATGCACGCTACAGCAATTTAGCATATTCAAAAAATAACTATAAGAAATTAGTCGGGCAGGGTACTTCGATCGGAGAGATCGTACACGCCAGGGATATTTTTCTGGATAAGGCTTTCCGCAGAGAAAACGGAAGACAATCTTATTATGCAGCAACTTATGAAGCAATCGATGAAGTACAGAATTATTTTCAGGAATTAGAGGGAACGGCCTTCCAACAGATTTTAGACGACGACGAAGCAAGTCTGTGGCAGGCGTTTGAAGAATTTGCAAAGGACCCGTCAGATATGGCGAACCAGAATCTGGTGATCCAAAAGGCAAGTTTATTCGCCACCCGTTCGCTGGCCGTATTTAAGGGCCTGATGAATTACCAGAAAAATATCAATATCCAGATTTCGGCTGGCATCGATAAAGTCAATAAATATATAGAACAGATTTACAATTTAAATATACAGATCCAGTCCACGGAAGCAGGCGGACGGGAAACAGCGATGAATGAGCGTGACGCGAGAGATTACGCGCTCGATCAGCTGAGCAAATATGGAAATGTTACATAC
>VSNY01000299.1 GCA_009774535.1 Lachnospiraceae bacterium | reverse complement strand
GGAGTGATAGATTTGGATATAGCAGTTGTTGATGATGAAAAGGTAATCCGTGAGCATATCCGTGAAATGATAGAAAATGAAAAGCCGGACTGTGATGTGGTTTGCTTCTCCTCCGGGGAAGAATTTCTTGCCGCCACAAAACCGTTTGACATTATTTTTCTTGACATACAAATGGACGGCATGAATGGCATTGAAGCAGCAAAGGAAGCAAGGGAAAAGAACGCAGACACCGTTTTGATATTTATTACGGGCATAAAGGAATATGTCTTTGAAGCTCTTGACTTGTATGCGTTCCATTATCTGTTAAAGCCTGTCACGGAACAGAAATTCACGGAAGTTTTCGGGCAGGCGTTAAGGGAAGCCGGGCTGCGGAAAATGCGTCAGAAAAAACAACTTTTTATCAATACAAGAAACAAGGGGATTACCATAGACGCAGACAATATTCTGTATATTGAGAGCGTATCAAGGAAAGTGGAAATCCATACCACGCAGGAAATCATTGAAGCCTACGGCGCACTTGGCGAACTGGAAACGCAGCTTGGCGGGACGTTCTACCGCTGCCACCGGGGGTATCTTGTAAATATGGCGCACATCACGGAATACAAAAGTGACTGTATCACACTTACGGGTGGAGAAACCGTCTATTTGACAAAGAAAAAATACGGCGAATTTGTAAATGCGTATATGTGGTACTTGCAGAACGGAGGGGCTTCCTGTGTATAGCAAGATAGATTTTATTTTTACGTTTTTAGCGGTGGTTTCTGTCCTGCTTCAAGGGTACTGCCTGCAATACTTTTTGGGAAGTTTTTTAGAGGGCAGGACAAAAAGCTGTTTTCATGGGCTTTTTGTAACGGCAGCATATGGGTTGTCACGGTTATGTATCTATTGGCTTCCACCAACAGGATATGAAAGCGTAAAGACTATTTGGAAAACGGTACTATCCCTCTGTATTCTGCTTGTTATAGCAATGTGTTTTTATAAGGCGTTTCGTGCGGTTACACTCTTTCTTGTGGCTGCTTTCCGTGCAATCGCTGATATTAGTGCTTTCGTAGTGCTTATCCTGCTTGATAAACCAGTGGATAAACTGCTTACGGTATGGAATCTGTGCATGGAGAAAGGGATTATCACTTCCGAAAAAACCTTTGAAACAGCAGTAAATGTCAGTGTAATCGGAAATCAGATTTTTCGGGAAGCTGCCCTTGTCCTGCTGTTGTATCTGTCACTGAAAGGGATTGTACGCAATTACAGGGAAAAGGATTATGCAATCCATAGGACGGAACTGTTATCTATCCTTACCCCGGCTATGGTAAGCCTGCTGTTATGTGCGCTGTTGCGCATTATCATGTTTACGGTGGAGGAAAATGCCGTGGAAACAGTATATGATAAATACCCGCTGTTATTGGCAATTCTCCCTGCAATCCTGCTTTTGTCGCTGCTTTCTATCCTGTATGGGGTAAAGCTGTTTCAAGATACGGTTTATCTGAACCGGGAGCGGAGCAACAGGATTGTACTGGAAAAACAGATAGGGAGTATGCAGGAGCATATGGCGGAAATGGAGCGTATCTATTCCGGCATAAGGAGCATGAAACACGATATGAAGAACACGCTTTCGGTTGTGCTGCGGCTTACCGCTGAAAAAGGGGAAAGTGAAAATGAAGAACTGCAAGCCTATCTGTCGGAAATGAACAATGCTTTTGACGGTCTGGACTTCCGATTTAAGACGGGAAACAGCGTGATTGACACATTACTCAACATGAAATACCATGAAGCGTTACGCCTTGTCCCGGATTTGCAGATAGATGTAAAGAAACTTCTGCTCCCCTCTGATCTGGCTATCCAAAGCTATGATATAGCTGTTATTTTAGGCAACGCTTTAGACAATGCAATGGAAGCGTGCCGGAAGCTAAAGGAAAAAGAGCCAAAAGCGAAAACCTTTATCCGGCTGTCGTCTGTTAGGAAAGATAAACTGTTAATCTTCAAGATAGAAAACAGTTTTGACGGGACGCTGAAACGGAAGCGGCAGACAGGACTTCCCGAAACAGACAAAGCGGACAGAAAAGTGCATGGAATAGGGCTTGCGAATATTAAAAATACAGCAGAGAAATATCAAGGCACAATGGATTATAAGACGGACGGCAGGGTGTTTGTCCTTTCTGTGATGATAAAAAATGAAAGGGGCATAGAGAAATGAAAACAGGTTATGGGTGGCTGAAAAATGACGGATAAACCGCCATTAGCAATATACAATAACAGGAAAGTATTAAATTTTCAAGGAGGGCGAAATTATGGCAATTACAGGAATTGGAAACAACAATGTGTATGAGGGTACATATGCTACACAAAAAAATGAAGCGGCAAAGGAAGCGGGGACAAAAAATACTGCGCCTGTGCAGACAGGGAACACGAAAAACCCCGGAGCGGACAACGTATCAGACTATTATTCCTATTTACAGAAGAATTATGATTGTATGTCAAACGGAAATGTATCAATATCCAGTGAGTATTTGAAGAAATGTTCGGGCAATTCCGCAAAAGCAAAGGAACTGGAAGATTTTCTGAAAAAAATCCCCGAACTTGAAAAGCAGGGGTATGAACAGCTTTCAGCGCAGAATAAGGCTTTGGGCGGTACAGTGACGTATTATCAGCAGACATGGATGATTAACAAAGACGGAAGCATACAGAGTACCGTATATTCTGTTACCGAAACAGGAATGACCAATGCGGAGAGAATGAAGAAGAACATGGACGAACGCTTGGAGAAACAAAAAGAGAAGAAAGCGGAAGAAGAAAAAGCAGAGGAACAGAAAGAAGAAAAAGCGGCGCAGGCTGAAAAGCTGAATAGGGGTACAGAAAAAATCTCTGCGCCGGAAGCAGCGGAGCCGGAA
>VSNY01000298.1 GCA_009774535.1 Lachnospiraceae bacterium | reverse complement strand
TGATAATACAGTTCATACAACTCCATAAAATTCCCAAAAGAAAGCAGTTCAACCATATTCCATAATGCTAATTTTTTCGGTTCTTTATACTCATCCAGGTGATTCTCCGCCAAGTTTGAACAGAATGAATATTTTTCTGCTTTGCCACGAAGATCTGCTTCAGCATTGGGGTGGTATGGAAGAAACAGCTTTACGATATTATAACCATCCTCTTTGGAATTATCACTTAAATCATTGATCAGCCGCACTTTCAGATAATGCTCTGTATCTAACGGCAGTTCCAAAATAATTTTCCTAATATACATATCAAGCTTCGATAATTCTACAAGATACGCAAAATCTAAATTATAATATTTTTTTGGATTTATATTATAATTCCTTGCATATGATTTTAATTTAAAATAGTAATTATTGTATTTCAAAAATTTTTTTGCATCTTCTACCGAATACAATTCAAACTGTATATTACTGTCTGACATGTCCTGAATCTGTTCTTCCACAGTCAGCTTTAATTTTTCATTTTGTTCCTCCACCTGTTATCCCCACCCTGCAAAAATTTTACATATATCAGCTAAATTATTATGCACAAACTATCGACAGAATTCAACAACTGATTTCCAGTTTTTAACCAGCATACATTTTTTATTCATTTTAAAAACAGCACCGAGCAGCGTAATATAAACGAATAAAACTTATCAAAATATACTTACATCTTATTTTAAGATATCATAACTAAACAACAAAAACACCTGTTTTCCTAAATTATAATGTTCCGTCTAGCGCGTTCCTCTTCCATGCGGCTTCCTGCTCCTTCCGCTGGATGTTTCCTGATCCCGTATCAGACATTTCTTACCATTTCCAATCAAATCCGTCCGTCCCGCCTGTACCAGCGCCTCCCGCACCAGCTGCGCATTTTTCGGATTACGGTACTGAATCAATGCCCGCTGCATGGCTTTTTCATGAGGGTCATCCGCCACATACACCGGCTTCATCGTCCGCGGGTCCAGCCCGGTATAATACATGCAGGTGGAGATCGTAGAAGGCGTCGGGTAAAAGTCCTGCACCTGCTGCGGCGCATAACCCATATCTCTTAAAAATTCCGCCAGTTCCACCGCTTCCTTTAAGGTACTTCCAGGATGGGAAGACATCAGGTAAGGCACCAGATACTGTTCTTTTCCAATTTTACGGTTCATCCGCTCATAAGCTTGTACAAAATTACGGTAAACTTCCGCCGAAGGCTTGCCCATCCGTTTTAATACCGCGTCTGAAATATGTTCCGGCGCGATTTTTAACTGTCCGCTGACATGATGTGTACACAATTCACGCAGGAACTTCTGGTCTTTTTCATAAATCAAATAATCAAACCGGATGCCGGAGCGGATAAATACCTTTTTCACTCCTTCCAGCTGCCGGAGCTTTCTAAGCAGTTCCAAATAATCACTGTGATCCGCATCCAGCTGCTTGCAAGGCGCCGGAAACAGGCACTGTCTGGAAGGACATGCGCCTTTTGTCAGCTGTTTTTTGCAGGCCGGATGACGAAAATTAGCGGTCGGGCCTCCAACGTCATGGATATAACCTTTAAAATCCGGATCTTTTAGAAACTGTTTCGCTTCTTTTAAAATAGAATCATGGCTTCTGGCCTGAATGATTCTGCCTTGATGGAATGTGAGTGCACAGAAATTACACCCGCCAAAACAGCCGCGGCTGCTGACCAGGCTGAATTTCACTTCTGAAATGGCAGGAACTCCGCCCGCCGCCTGATAAGACGGATGATACGTGCGCATATACGGCAGTTCGTACACATCATCCATTTCCATCTGATTAAGCGGTTTGGCCGGAGGGTTCTGTACTACATACACACCTCGTTTATAAGTCTCATACAGGCGTTTGCCGCTAAACGGGTCTGTATTGCAGTACTGCATATAAAAACTGCGTGCATAGGCAGTTTTATCCATACGAATCTGGTCAAACGAAGGCAGCTGCAGCGCATCCCAGGAAGCCAGCTCCCGGTCTTTCGTCTGAAATACGGTTCCGTCAATAAACGTAAGATCTGAAACCGCAATTCCGCTGGCCAGCGCATCCGCGATCTCCACAATGCTCCGTTCCCCCATACCATAACTAATCAAATCCGCGCCCGCTTCCAGCAGAATCGACCTTCTCACCTTTTTGGACCAGTAATCATAATGCCCCAGCCTTCGCAAAGAAGCTTCAATTCCGCCGATAATAATCGGTATATCCTGGTAAACTCTGCGGATCAGCTGGCAGTAAACGACCGTCGCATAATCCGGCCGTTTCCCCATCACTCCGCCAGGTGAATACGCGTCCGTTCCGCGGCGTTTTTTCGACACACTGTAATGATTGACCATAGAATCCATATTTCCGGCCGTCACCAAAAATCCCAGCCGCGGCCTGCCAAGGACGGCAATACTGTCCGGATTTTTCCAGTCTGGCTGCGCGATAATACCAACCTGATACCCATGCGCCTGCAGCACCCGGCTGATCACCGCGTGACCAAATGAAGGATGATCTACATACGCATCCCCAATCACATATACAAAATCCAGCTGTACAATCCCTTCCCGCTTCATGTCTTCCCTGTTAATCGGCAAAAATCCTGACATACGCCCTCCTTGCTGTAAAATAAAATCTTTCTTTACTATATTTTTTAAAATAAGCTGTCTCTTTTTCGCATTTTCATATCACTTATCATGTTTTCACAATTTCTTATAACTGCGTTTTATATTTAATCTTATCTATGATATATATACCATAATATATTGTTATTCAAAATATTATAACCGCATTTTATATTTAACCTTATCTATGATACATACACTATCATAGATTGCTATTCAAAAGTCTGCATTTTATAATCTACTCGATCTTTG
>VSNY01000297.1 GCA_009774535.1 Lachnospiraceae bacterium | reverse complement strand
ATACTGCGGTCTAAATCTTCAATTTTTTCTTTTAAGACCTGTTCCATGCTGGCAGCGGAGCGGTTTTTCATAAATACCTAGATTTCTTCAATCGGCACATCTAACTCCCGCAACAGCAGGATTGTTTTCAGAATGGCGCTCTGATAATAGCTGTAATATCTGTATCCATTTTCTGGATGAATAAATGATGGATGAAAAAGACCAATTTCATCGTACTACATCAGAGTTTTCTTATTGATGCCATGCAGAGCTGCGAACTGACCGATTGTGAGCAATTTACTTTTTTCTCTATTTTTAAAATACCTCTTGACTGTGCAGTTACTGTACGGTTTATTATAAATCTTGCCAAATGAAAAAGCAAGAAAAATGGAGGATATCATTTATGAAAAAATATGTAATGATTGGCGTGGCCGCTGTCCTTGTAGGAATGATAATAATAGGATTCGCCTATAGGGAACCAATTATGGTATTGTATCGTTCTATTAAGGCATTTCAAGAAGAAAACCTTGCCCACAGTTTTCAAACCATGTATGAAATTCAGCCAACGGCAACCATCCCCAAAGGCGAAAGAATATCAGATTTTGAGTATGACTTAAAGCCGCTAATCGACACATTCCACTTTCAGGGAGAGACCTTACGCGTTTCGGATTTTCTTGAGGAAACCAAAACATCTGGTTTGCTCATTATCAGCGATGATAAAATTGTCTTTGAAGAGTATTACTTAGGTTCAGATGAAAAAACCCGCTTTTCCTCAAATTCCCTTTGTAAATCATTTGTTTCGGCATTGGTCGGACTTGCGATTGAAGATGGCTTTATCCATAGTGTTGACGATTCCGTCGCAAAGTATATTCCAGAATTTGAGAATACCGAAATAGAGAAAGTTACGATAAAAAACTGCCTTCAGATGGCGTCAGGAATTAACTTTGACGAAGTGGCGGACATGAACAAAATATCTGTGCCAAGTATGTTTGGAAAAAATAAAATGAAATCCATCGCAGCCCTTGGACTCGAGCATGAACCAGGCACAAACAGAACTTATTCCAGTATCAATACAGATATTTTAGGAGAAGTTGTTGCCAATGCGACAGGTTGCACCCTTAGTGAATACATGAGTGAGAAAATATGGTCAGAAATTGGCGTGGAGCAGGATGCTTACTGGACGCTAAGCGGTGGGAAAGAACTTGCTAACGGCGGCTTACATATCGCATTAAGAGATTATGCGCGTTTTGCTCGTTTATATATGGATCATGGCGCATTTGAGGGAAAACAGATTCTTCCTGAACAGTGGATCAAAGATTCCATCGCAACAAATGAAACATATTTGAAAGCACCTCATGACGGAAAACCTTACGAAGAACTTGGTTATGGATACCAATGGTGGATACCTGAGGGCAATGAGCATGAGTTTACAGGAATCGGGGTATTCGGTCAATGGATTTATTGCAATCCAACCAAAAAGATTATCGTAGTAAAAACAGGGGCAGATTCCGGTTTTGAAGAAGATGACAAGGAAAAGAAATCGGTAGCATTTTTCAGAGAAATTGCTGCAACATTTGGGGAATAACGGAGAATTACGATGGAAAGCCAAAATGTCTATGATAAGCCGGTCACATTGGGGAATATCCTCAAATTCGCAGTCCCTACCATCGCAATGTCTGTCTTTATGTCCTTTTACACCATGGTTGACGGTCTGTTCGTGTCAAATCTGATTGGTACGAGCGCACTGTCCGCCATCAATTTGACGGCCCCAGTGATCCAAGTGGTGACAGCTATCTCTACCATGTTGGCAACTGGTGGGAGTGCGGTCATCATGAAAAAGATGGGTGAGCAAAAGCCAAAAGAGACCAAGGAAGATTTTACATTCCTGATTTTGGTGAACGTGGTTGTTGGTTTGGTCATGACTATGCTGGGTTATTCCCTAATGGAAACCATCTTCGGGAGCACGGGATTGTCCCCGGATGTCGCCAACTACTGTACTTCCTACCTCAGCCGCTATCTTGTCTTTACGATCCCGATCCTGCTGATGAACAATTTCACCCTCTATATTATTGCTTCTGAAAAGGCAACCTTATCCCTGGTCTGTTCTGTGTCGGGCGGTGTGTTAAACATTGTGCTTGACTATGTATTTATCGGCCTTTTGGATATGGGGATCAGCGGTGCGGCCATTGCCACGGGCCTAGGTTACTCTGTGACCGCTGTTGTCGGTCTGTTTGTATTCAGCCGCAAAAAAGAGCCTTCTGCACTTTGCAAAGCCTACTTTCCGCTTCAAGGTTCTCGCAAGCGTGGCGACAAACGGATGCTCTGAAATGGCAACTGCGCTGGTCACAGGCATCATTACGATGATGTTCAACTGGACGATGCTCCATTATGTCGGTGAAAATGGCGTTGCCGCCGTGACCATCATCATGTATGTCCTGATGTTTGCAAGCTCCCTTTACACAGGGTATTCCTATGGTGTCGCTCCCATGCTCAGTTACTATTATGGTGAGAAGCACCACGAAAAGCTGAAGAAACTGGTTTCCACCAGCCTAAAAGTAATTGCTGTTATTTCCCTTGTGACAGTGGCAGCGTCCTTTGCCGCTACAAAGCCCTTTGGTAATGTCAAGTAGGGAACAAGAAAAAGTGTATCTTCTTATCAATCGGTTACGCTGTCCTTGTCATTCTCGATAAGCCGCACTACCTTGTCCGTAAAGGTTTCACGGCTCGTTTCGCTGAAATGGATATGAATGTCAAAGGTGGTATTCCCTATCCGTTTCACAAGGTCGGGCTTCGCGTCCAGAGGGGCGGCAGGGCGGCTGGTCTTGCTGGTGTCATAGTTCATAGGCTCTCCTTTCCGTTCATCAATCCCCTTAACCGTTCCATTTTCCCCTGTGCCGTGGCTTTCCTGATGTT
>VSNY01000296.1 GCA_009774535.1 Lachnospiraceae bacterium | reverse complement strand
CTACGCTATGGAGAAAAAGAGCATCAGTGTGGAGGAGGTAAAGGAGAATTTCAGCCTTGAAAACGAACAGGCGGAAAAGGTAGTGGGGCAGCTTGAGCGGATCGGCGTCCTTTCCAAAGAAGAAGGCGGGCAGCGTAAAGTCCTGATGGACAAAGACGTATTTTTAAACCGCATGAAGGGATACAGGGAACTTGCACAGCGTATGCAGGCAGTAGCCGCCGCACAGAATCCTGACCTTGCTGACATTACCATTACAAAGAAACTGATAACGGAGGAAAATGACCATGCCATAAAGACAAGGATACCGGGAACATGGGGCGAAAACGCTCAGTATGTATGGATCAACAAGGATAAGGCAATGGAAATCCATGAGGGCAAGACCATACTGACTTTTCTTGACCGTGACAAGGATTACAAGATTTATTCCGCAGACAACCGGGTAGTTGCAACCATGAAAGGTAAGGAACTGTATGAAGGGCATTATGACAGCGTGGGTGCGGAAGTGCGGAAACGCTATGCAGACGTGGAACGGAAAGCAAAGGAAAAAGAGAATATGCGGAAGAAAAAGCCTGCACCGAAAAAAGCGCCTGCGCCCCCAAAGAGGTAGCCGCCTATGGTACAGAACAAGAAAAAAGTGTCTGTATGGTTCGTCGTATTGGGGGCGGTGCTGTGCGCCTATGCGGGTTATCTCTTAAATGGCGCATGGGAGCCGGGAATGGAAATGAATGCCTTTCTGGAGTCCTTCAACCGTGTGTGCGCTGAACCATTCGCAAATTATTATAATGAAACAACCTTAAAAGCGGTAGTGATAGCCTTAATTGTCTATGCTACCGCCCTTTTAATGTATATCACAAGCCAGCGGAATTTCATGCCGGGAAAGGAATTTGGAACGGCAAGGTTTGAATCTCCGCAGATGGCAAACAAGATACTGGCTGACAAGGACGAGAATTTCAACCGTATCCTGAGCCAGAACGTGAAGATGTCATTAAACTTCCGTCGGCTGAAACTTAACGGCAACATTTTAATCTGCGGCGGTTCCGGTGCAGGAAAGACCTTTTATGAGGTAAAGCCGAACCTGATGCAGATGCCGCATAACTGTTCCTTTATCTGTACCGATCCCAAAGGGGAAATCTTACGAAGCTGCGGGGAGATGTTAAAAAATAACGGTTACAGCGTAAAGGTCATAAACCTTCTGGAAATGGAAAAGTCGGACTGTTACAATCCCTTTTCCTATATCCGTGAGGAAACGGACGTGGTGAAGCTGATTACGAACCTTATCAGCAATACCACGCCAAAGGGCGCAACACCCTCCGATCCGTTCTGGGAAAAGGCGGAGGGGCTGTTCTTACAGGCAATCTTTTATTATGTGTGGCTGGAAGAACCGCCCGCAAGGAGGAACTTTGAGACAGTCTTACAGCTTTTGGGTGAGGCGGAAGTGACAGAACAGAATAAACCCTCAAGACTGGATGTGCGCATGAAATTCCTTGAGGAAACGTCAAAGCTCGGCTCGGCGCACCCTGCGGTGAAACAGTACAACAAGTGTATGCGTGGTGCGGGCGATACCGTCCGTTCCATTATCATCAGCGCAAACTCACGGCTTGCCTTTCTGGAAAACAAACAGGTACTCCGTCTCCTGTCAAGGGATGACTTAGACCTTGCGGAACTTGGTATCGGCGTGAACGGGGACGGGGAGACGAAAACGGCGCTTTTCTGTGTCATTCCGGATTCCGACAAGTCCTACAATTTTATCATTGGAATGCTCTATACACAGATTTTTCAGGAGCTTTACTATCAGGCGGACTTCAACTGCGGCGGGCGGCTCCCGATCCATGTTACCTTCATGCTTGACGAGTTTGCAAATGTCGCACTGCCGGATGATTACTGTTCCCTCTTGTCAACCATGAGGTCCAGGGAGATTTCCAGTATCATCATTATCCAGAATTTTGCCCAGTTAAAGGCGCTTTTCAAGGACACATGGGAAACCATACCCGGCAACTGCGACACGTTTATCTATCTCGGCGGCAATGAGCAGAGTACGCACAAATATGTCTCGGAACTGCTCGGCAAAGGTACGATTGACAAGAAATCAAGCGGAGAGACAAAGGGAAGGCAGGGAAGTTCCTCACGCAATTATGACGTGCTTGGCAGGGAACTGTTCACACCCGACGAAGTGCGGAAACTTGACAATAAAAAGTGCATTATCTTTATCCGTGGTTTTGATCCGATTATGGACAACAAGTTCATACCATTCGGACACCCGGCATTTGACCAGACCGCCGACGGAAAAGGAAAACCGTATGACCATGTTCCGGGAGGCAGAGGGGGCGGGCAGGTGCAGCTATACCAACTGCTGACACCGAAGGCGCTTTCCTATTATGAGGGGCTGAAAAAGAAAGGCGAGAATGTCTATATTGACAAAATCGACTATGAGGACTTTGAGCTTCTCACGGACGCTGGCATGAAGAAACGCTTCATCAGCATGGAAGAACAGGAGCAGAAGGAACAGCTCAACAGGGAACAGGATAATGAACTTATGTATGCACAGGAAGATGAACCGGAGCAGGAGACAGCGGAGCCGGAACCGAAGCCGAAACAGGCGGCAAAAGAGGCTGTACCGAAACAGGAAACCACGGGGCGCAGGCTTGAAGGCGAAGATACCATTATGAACCGTATGGCACAGTGGAAGTATTCCAAAGAGCAGAAAGACGAGCTGCATAAGATGATTGCGCTCGGTATGCCCACAAAGACCATACTGGCGGTATTCTACCCGGAAACAGATGTCATAAAGATGCGTGAGATCAGAAAAACATTCCAGACAGTAAGGCATTCAGAAAATTAGGGACAGTTCCCATTGGAAAGGCGGTGGTTAAAGCAGCAGCGCATCGGGGAAAGCCCGATT
>VSNY01000295.1 GCA_009774535.1 Lachnospiraceae bacterium | reverse complement strand
CAGATGGATATGAAAAAACTGGAGGAAAGAAAATCGGAAATGCAGGCAGAGGTGGAACGCTGTACACACTTACGAAGCATGCTTTATGAAGATATGAGGGACGGCTTGATTTCCAGAGAGGAATACCGGGAGCTTCACGCTGCTTATGAGAGCCGCAGGAAAAATGCCCAGCTTGCCATCCAGCAGACTGATTTGGAGATGGAGGAAATTCTGGAACGGAAAAGCAAAGGTTTTGTGTGGCTGGATTATTTTACAGAGCACCGGAATATCGAAAAACTCACAAGAAATGTGGCAGTGTCACTAATCCGTGAGGTTCGGGTGGTGGATAAAAATTCGATAGAGGTTATGTTTGATTTTGACGATTGTTATCGGGAATATATGGATAACATGGGCAGGCTTGGGTATAGAGGTGGTCGTGATGAAACGGGTAAACCAGATACTCAGTCAGAAGATGTGAAAATAGTGGCAGACAGTGTTTGTGAGCCTGACGGGATGGAAAGGAGGGCGGTGTGATATGGCAAGAAAAAGCAGAAAAAATTCACCTGTGGTTATGGGAGAACTCGTTGAAAGCCTGATGGCACAGACAGCAGGGAAATTGGAAAATGAAGTTAAGTTATACCATGCCGCCATTTATGCCAGACTGTCCTACGAAACAGAGGCAAACCGGGAGCGTGACACGGTGGAGACGCAGATTGCCTATCTGAAGAACTATATCGACAGGCAGGAGGATATGGAATTGGCAGACGTTTACGCAGATGTTTCTTTCAGCGGCACAAATTTTGAACGTCCGGAGTTTGAACGCATGATGCAGGATATACGGTCAGGGAAAATTGATACGGTCATTACCAAAGATTTAAGCCGGCTGGGCAGGAATTACATTGATTCCGGCACATACATTGAGAGGATATTCCCCTTGTTCCATGTGCGGTATATTGCCGTGAATGATGATTTTGATACGAACCGTGAGGGAACGGATCTGGCCATGCCCTTGAAAAATATCATCAATGAATGGTATGTAAGAGACTTGTCAAACAAGATGCATGCCAGTTACCAGACCATGTGGAAGAAGGGGGCATATATCTATGGCCGCCCACCCTACGGTTACAGGAAAGATAATACGGTAAAAAAGCTGGTTGTGGATGAACAGACAGCCTCAGTAGTAAAACGCATTTTTGAAATGTATCTGGATGGGATGACGTATTCTGAAATTGCAAGGGAATTGCAGAGTGAAGGGATTGTCTCGCCTCCCAAGTACCGTTATCTGGAGCAGGGGAATCTCGAAAAGGCAGACAAAGCGAGGGACTGGTATCATCTCCATGTCAAAACAATCCTGACGAACCGACATTATGCAGGCGACAGCGTGCATGCCACAAGGGAGGGCGGGTTCAATAACCCGGACAAAGACAGGCGGGTTTCAGAAGAACACTGGATTATCATACCAGACACCCATGAGCCCCTTGTCAGCCGGGAGATGTTCGCAGAAGTGCAGGAAAAAATTAAAAGGCAGGTGCAGAATATCCATGCCCGCAATGCAGCGCTGGAACATGAGAAGACACCGGAAAATTTCTTTTTGGGGAAATGTATCTGTGCATGCTGCCGGAAAAACATCGGGGTTGTCCGCAGCAACAGCGGAAGTAATTACTTTTATTACCGGTGTACCACTACCCCATTCAATCGGCATATGAGATGCACAGCACATGGGAAGATAAAATATCAGGAGTTTCATGATGCCGTATTTCAGGTTATCAAATCCCATATGAAACTGTGTCTGGAAAAGACGGAGCAGACAAGGGAGCGGAACCGCAGCAGCTATGGTGTCCGCCAGTATCATTTTTATGCAGGGGAGATTGCCAAAGTGCAAAGCAGCCTCCGCAAAATAAAGTCCAGGGAAAGAGGCCTGTATGAGGATTACAAGGATGGTATTATCACCAGTGAGGAATATTTGCAGTATCAGCAGTCCTATCGTCAGCAGGCAGCGGATTTGGAACAGACAGCGGAGGAAATGCTGGAAAGGCAGAAACATTATCAAAAGGATTTCCTGCCAGATGAAGATTGGGTTGCCGCAGTAAAGAAATTCATGGGGAAAAGGAAACTTACAAAGGAGATGGCAGACGCATTTGTGGAGAGGATTGTACTGGATAAAGAAGGAAATGTGGAGATTACGTTAAAGTATGATGATTTCCTGAAAGAACTATTACAGACAGCGGAGGAGGGAGAGTGAGAAGATGTTCTAAAATCGACAAAGCACGAGGGGGGCTTTGCCGAAGAACATCTAAATCTCACACTGGAAGAATGCAGAGGCAGCGTTTTTCGTAAAATGATTGGAGGTTATGATGGATAAAAAGATAATTGCCATGTATCTCCGTCTTTCCGGCGAAGATAAGGATATAAGCAGAAATGAAAGCAACAGCATAGCGAACCAGAGACAGTTGATTTTGGATTATATACAGTCAAACAAAACCCTGTCAGGGTGTGAAATCAGGGAGTTTGCGGATGACGGTGTCAGCGGGGCAAGGTTTGACCGGGCGGCTTTTCAAGAAATGATAGGGCAGGTGCGGAATGGGGAAATACAGATAATCATTACCAAAGATTACAGCCGTCTGGGCAGGGACTATCTGGAGGTCGGCAAATATATGGAGTGCCTGTTTCCGCTGCTGCATGTGAGGTATATCGCTGTCAATGAACATTACGACAGCGACAATTATGCCGACAGGACAGGCGGCATGGAAGTCGGGATAAAAAATATCGTCAACATGATGTACAGCCGGGATGCCTCCAAAAAAGTTATGGCGGCCAGGAAAGTCCTGACAGAGCAGGGGAAATTTATCGGTTCTTTTGCACCCTATGGCTATGTTAATTCCCCGCAGGACAAGAATAGGTTAATCCCGGAGCCGGCGGCGGCGGAAG
>VSNY01000294.1 GCA_009774535.1 Lachnospiraceae bacterium | reverse complement strand
ATATAGCGGAACACTTGGTCACGGCTCTCATTCTGTGATTTTCCTATTTCGGCGGCGGTATCCGACTTTGTCGCAGCCTGCGATAAAGTTAAATCGGTGCGTTTGCCCTGTTGTTTCATTGCATCCATTTTCATTTTGTAGGCAAAGGCTTTTTCACTTGGGAGCAGCTTCTCACGGTGCAGGTTGCTGTCTACAACGGCAATCATCGCTTCGCTGCGGTCAAGGGGATAAATTAAAGCAGGAACTTCGGAAAGCCCTGCTTTTATGGCTGCGTGTAAACGCCTGTGTCCGCTTATCACTTCATATTCATCTGTGCTTTCAATGGCACGAACAATTAACGGAGAAATAATTCCCTGCGCCTTTATGCTCTCTGTAAGATTGTTCATATCTTCATCATCCAGTACCTTAAAGGGATGTCCCTCAAAAGTACGGAGTTTATCTACTTGGATATTCGCTGCCTTTTTCTTCGGCGGGGTATTGGTTCTAAATTTGGTATTTGTCATCGTGCATGCCTTCTTTCCTTATTTTTAGTTATAACGGCGGTTTCCGCCTGCCGTTCGGCTTCAATTACTTCTTTCAGCTTTGGTATTTTTTCAAGGACAGCCTTTGCAAGGGATAATTCTTTCCGCAGGGGTTTTATCTTGGTGGAGATTTCCCTTGCCTGTGCATTTAATTCCCCGATTTTCTTATGGCGGTTGCGGTTGTAAACTGACTGCCTTTCTTTTTCCAAATCGGAAATCTGCCCACGCTTTTTACTGATAAAAGAAACAAGCTCCTGCGGGGAATCAATGTTGTTCTCACATAGGAAATTGTATTCTTTCAGCGTTTTATCTAATTTTACGATTTCCTGCCGCATGGCGGGAGAGAGCGGATGGGGAGTTTCGGGGGCAATGTTGTTTCCCGTAACCAACCTGCAAAGTTCAATCACAAGGGCGAAAAGTATCTGTATGCCGTCCATGCGCTGTATTTTGCGGTACTCGATTTCAAGCGTAAGGAGCGGCGTATATTTCGGCTTGTGGAACGGGACATAGCCGATATGCTGCTGGTTGTCAAGCAGCCTTTCCCTGATTGCTTCGGGCGTGTATTCCTTTCCAAGCCGGTCTAAGCGGACTGCCCTCTGCCAGCCTGTCCCCTTTACGGAATAATGGGCGAAGTTTTCATCACGGCAGATTTCATATCCCATGTCCTTTAAACGGATTTCAAATGACTTGAAGCTGGCGGACTGGGCAAGGGCGGCGTCAATATCTGCTTTCAAAAGCTCCCGATGTGACAGCCCGCCGTTTTGTTTCCGCCAGTATTCTTTTTTGCACCCGCCGTAAAACTCTGTGTCCTTGAGAATGCCCTTTCCATGTTCCAGACATACGGCGTCGGAGATTTCCCGCAGGTGGTAATGGTCGGAGATATGGTTTTCAAACTTCCTGCCCGTCTTAAAAGATACAGAGTTTACAACAAAATGGTTATGGACGTTATCTGTATTAAGATGAGTGGTAACGACGACTTCATACTTGTTTCCCCACATACGCCTTGCGGTTTCCAGTCCGATTTTGTGCGCTTCTTCGGGCGTGGCTTCGCCGGTCTGGAAACTCTGGTAGCCGTGGTATGCCACATTGCCGCCCGTTTTCCCGAAGCGTTTTTTCGTTGCCGTCATACGCTCATACGCCCGCTTTGCGTTGCAGTTGATGCCGCTGACATACATACGCTCATCTGTCTTTTTATCGTTTGAAACATACCGCAGGGCGGCGTACAAATCACTGTCCACATATTTTTTGTCGATGGTCTTGTCGGGATTTTCCGCATAGTCAATCACTTCCTTCAGCCTGTCCTTGACAGGCCAGAAGCCTGTGGTAGCCATTTACACCACCAGCCTTTCACGCTTCGGCAGTATCAGTTCTTCCGTAATACTGTCAATGAGTCTAATAATTTTTTCTTCCGTGTCCGCTGTAATTTTGCCTTCAACAGCGACGCAGAGTTCATCCAGTTTATCATTAAAAGAGAAGAATATTTCGGGCAGGACGGCTCTCGGCATATACCCCAAAGCACGCTGGCGGAGATACTCTGATACGGAAATCCCGCACTTTTTGGCGTTCTGCTCAATAATATTTTTTTCTTTTTCGCTTACACGGATAAATAAATTTTTGTTCTTGGCTTCGTTCATTACATCAATCCTTTCTTTGATTTTGTAAATGGGTTTTAGGGTGTCCCTAAAGAACAATCGGCTCTTAAAGCCGGTTGGGGCGGAAACTGTCAATACAGTTTCCCTGCTTGCTGCGGTATGCGACACTCTTTCTGCCGCATACGGTTGTTGTTTTCCGCCGGTCTGTCTGAATGTCGTTTTTCTGTCCCTGCCCCCGTTTCAGGCGGCGTTGTTTCGCTTACTCTCCGAAAAGAGGTTATCGCAAAATCATATCCCATCCAGCCGGTCATTCAACTGTAACCGGCATTTGGGCAACGAAAAAAAGCCGGTACATCAATGTGTACCGACCAACACAAAAGGATAGACTTATCCCTTGCGGTTTTGGTTTCACAATGATGTAACCGGCTTTGAGATTCAAAGTCGAAACTGTCTGTTACGCTTATCTGTTGCCGACAGTTCGAAGCAGTTTCAGAAGCGACGGTATTTCCTTTTCGCATACCGCAGGCGTGTGCGGCGTAAAGCCGTACTCCCAAATTTTGTGAGGATATGTAATTGGTTGTGGTTCTCCTAAGAGAGTTTTTTATTATACTCTGCGGAACGAGTGTATGTCAATACTTTCTAAAAAGTTTTTGAATATTTTTTTCGGAAGGTGGGCATACTATTTAATTTCAAATAAAAATCATGTTCGTTTATCTTTAGATAAAAGAGCAGAGCCGACAGGCTGTGATTGCTCACAAGCCTGCCAACTCTGCGTATTATGTGTCTGGCTTTTTGG
>VSNY01000293.1 GCA_009774535.1 Lachnospiraceae bacterium | reverse complement strand
ATAATACCATAATCGCTATCCATACTGTTTTGATTGCAATTTTTCTGATTGCTATTATCATACTACTGTTTAAAATTTTAAGGCGTAACAAAAAACTTAAACAAATATAATACTGCAAAAACTATTCTTCTAAAAAGGCGCTTTTTTGAGGCGTCTTTTTTGTGTCAAAAAGAATATTTCTGATTTTCTCCAAAATATTTGCTCAAATCTTCCTAAAGCGTCCTATGTATATTAGATAGAAAAATCCGCATCAAGGGCAACTTATAATTCAGCCTTTCAATATGGATATTTACTATCAAAAATCAATGACAGGAGGACATTCTTATGAGTCAACAAAACATTTACCCGGACGGTTATGATGACACAATCATAGAAACCGCCACCAACTACATTCCCATGCCACGCAATCTGAGCTGGATGGCAAAACACACCGCTAATATGATGGTAGACCAGGCCGTGCTTGATGCCGGACAGGACAAGCTCGCCGCTCAGCTTGCCAGAGGGTCAATGCAAAACATTGGCAGCTTGGGCATGATGGCCGAACAACTCGCCAACATAAACCCGGATGTAGGTGGCTGCTGCCGGGCTATTATGGCTACATACCTGAAGGGCTCAATAAAGCGGCTGGAAAGGTGGTGATCTGTCATGACTACAGAATTAATCGCACAAGCAATATCTATAGTTACTATTGTTGGCTGGCTGTTCCGTATGCTTTTTAAGCACTGTTATAGAAAGATTGCCATGCGCAGGATGATATGGAAATATTTACAGGACAGCTTTATGGACGGGTATGATGTCATGGAATCGTACAGGAAAATGATCCAAAGAGCTTGTGCAGAAGACGCTAAAGAGCGTTTCCGCAAGAAAAACTGACATTTAGACAGAAAACACGGTGCAAAGGACCACCCTGTCGCTACAGAGGGTATAGAAATTAAGCGCAAAACAAGTCATTGTCAACATATGTTTGACCTTATTACAACATTGTTTTTTGACGCATTTTAATTTACGTTTGACCTCTGTTAAGGGGAGTCCAGTCGCTGCAAAAGTTTTTATTGCTTATGTTTGGGAGCTAGGTTGCTTTGAGGTTCAATAGGCGTCAAAGCAGCCAGTCAAAGAAAGGACGATTATATGGAAGAAAAAATTAATCAAACGGAATATCAGAAAGTAACACCTCGGCGTTTTAAGACCATACTCGCTGATCCCCCATGGGGAGTCTCCTCGCAGCGAGGGAAAAATAGTCACCGCAGTGCGGAAAGCCATTATGCTTTGATGTCTTTAGAGCGCATCAAAGCGATGCCGGTACAGGATTTAGTGGAAGAAAACAGCCACCTTTATTTGTGGATTCCCAACGCCCTGTTACAAGAGGGTTTAGATGTGATTAAGGCTTGGGGCTTTACATACCGCAGCCCGATCTACTGGATCAAACCCCGCCTCCTTTTGGGTAATTATTTTAGAAATGCGTCAGAAACATGCCTCTTTGCCACACGTGGCAAGGCGCCGGTTAAATTTCACGGTCAGCCCAACTGGATCTTCTGCCCACAGCAACGGCATAGCCAGAAACCAGAAGAGCAATACGCAGTTATTAGGCGGATGTCATACGGACCTTATCTCGAGCTTTTCGCCCGCCACAGAGAACCGGACTTCGACTGTTGGGGTTATGAAGCGCCAGGAGGGTCAGACATCATCATGCCAGGAGAAAACTATCCTGTGCCAAAGTACAGCGCTAAAGCACTCAGAGAGGAGGGATGATGATTGGAACCACCCAAAAAACTAATTACCCGGATACTGGAGTTTGCATTTATGCTGGCGCTCAGCGCCTTTCTCATCAATACCGCCGCATACTGGATTTTGGAAGTTTGGCCGATACTGCTTGCCATCGCCATCGTTGTTATGGTCGTTATTATCATCTACCGCATCAGGAAACACAAGCATGATTTGGGACAATGGTAGAAAGAAATACAGTAGGAAGGAGTGGGCATTCTTGAAACATCAAATAGAGGACCTTGTCTTTAAGGAAACAATATGGGCGCGGCCATATAAAACAGAGACTGTGTGGGAGATGCTCTCACATCTCGCGGCATTGTCACCGCGGGGAGCTGTCATTTGGGAGGTACGCAGCAAAAACGGCAAAGTGAGCTATCTCATCGGAGTTGCCGCAAGGTATATCAGAAATATTGAAGAAGCTATCAAGGCACATGGTGATATCCAGTTCCACGAAGTTGGCACAGAAAAACGTGCAGCTGTTACTACTGCACGACAACTGAAGATTAGCCACCCGACGCTCTCGCTTAAGACTGACATTACGGAGGCAGTCATCCGGGCAGGGTTGGCAGCACTCACCGAGGATAAAAGTGGCACAGAAATGGTAATACAAATTGTACTGGGGCGGGCCTATGCCCCCTCCCCAGTACCAACTAACCTCGCTGATCCCAATGCTACTTGGCTGCAAGTCCTATTCGGAGACGTGCAAAAAGCTTCCGCCGAGAGCCGCAAAACCGTGCGAGAAAAAGCCGAGCAGCACATTTTCCAGGCTGTCATCCGCATCGGTATCACTGGAGAAAATGCCAACAATCGTCTGCAAAGCATCATCAGCGCATTTAGGGTATTGGAGTCCGCCGGAGTAAGGATATATACGGAAGAGATAAAACCACACGATCTCAATTCCGCTCATGTACCGTGGCATTTTCCGTTGCAGCTGTCGGTAAAAGAACTAGCTAACTTTCTACTTCTCCCTGCCGGGGAGGAAGAATTACCCGGAACACCAGGATTGCACCCCAAACTCACTTTGCCACCTCACTGGTATCGCAATCCGACTAATCGGCAAAATGACCGTAGCTTCGCTATCAGTATGGATACCATAAGCCCGAAGCGGCTAAGCATCTCGCCAAAAGATTCACTTGAACATACGATATGCTTG
>VSNY01000292.1 GCA_009774535.1 Lachnospiraceae bacterium | reverse complement strand
TAAATCCCCACATGGCTCACCGCCCCGGCAGAATTGTAAGTCCCGGTAAAAAAGATAATGTCCCCCGCCTTTGCGTCCGATGCGGAAACCGGAGTACACTGGTCATAAATCCCCTGTGCGGTTGTTCGTGGAAGGTTATGCACCCCGCTGTTGGTAAATACCCAGCACACAAAGCCGGAACAGTAAAAACTTGTGGAAGGGCTTGAACCGCCCCACACATAAGGGTAGCCGAGATATTTTGCGGCTTCTTCCATGAGCGCCTGCACCGATGCGTCATCATAGGCATCCGGCGGTATGGCGTTCCCCGGAAGTCCGCCCGGCGTTTCCCCGTACAGCGTTCCTTCGCCCACGTCAAAATAAAATAACGGGTTATAATACTCCCCGCCATATAAACATTCGATATGCAAATGGCTTCCTGTGCTGCTCCCGGTATTGCCCGTTGTGCCGATGACTGCCCCTTTTTCCACTGTCTGCCCCGCACTCACGCTGAGCGTATCCATGTGGGCATACTTGGTTGTGTAGCCGTCTATCTCAATCACTACATAATTCCCGTAATGGCTGTCATATGCCGCCGCTGTCACCGTACCGTCATGCGCCGCATAAACGGTTGTTCCTGTTGGCACTGCTATATCCACGCCCCTGTGAAATTCCTCATTCCCTGTACTTGGGTTCTTCCGGTATCCGTAATAGCTTGACACATAATAATACCAGTAAAGGTCAAGCGGCGAAGCAAACTCCTGAAGCAGACCGCCTGTTTCCCGGTACATGGCAAAAATCTCCGCCTGCTCCGTATCCATTTTCCCGGCAACAAGGCTTTCTAACGGTATGGCTGTAAGCGTCACTCTGAGGATACTGACCTCGTATTCTTCTTCCTCCTCATACTCATATTCTTCCTCGGTTTCTTCTCCTGTGACCGGATCAGTGACTGTCCTCGTGCCTGTCTTTGTGACCGTCCTTGTCCTCGTTTCCGTATCTGGCGTAAGTGTCAGCGTGTACATTTCATCAAATAAAGCCTGTATTTCGCTTTCCACTTCACTTGCGGTAAACTCCGTATGGACAGCGGATAAATAGCTGATAAGGGTAAACGGGTTATGCCCGATTGCCCCAAGATTATAGGAATATTCATCATACCCCGGATAATCCGTTTCCACCCGGTCAATCTCATTCTGCAAGTCAAGCTCCAGACGGGTAAGCTGTAAGTCGGCAGCGTCAATCTCCTTTGGCTTGCTTAAATAGCTTGCCGCTAATATGGTGGACTGCGTATCCGCAAACATCGCCCCACAGGACGATACGGAAACCATAACCATCATAAGGAGCAGAGCCATGATGCCCACCGTCACAAGAAGCCCTGCGTTTTTCCTCGCAAACTCCTGTAACTTCCTTGCCACAGTGACCGCACCGTTTTTTGTCTTTTCAAACGCCTGCTCCGCTGTTTTCCCTGCCGCCGCTTTCTTCCTCGCCTTGATGTACTCCCGCTTGATGCGCTGTTTCTGCAACCGTTTCTGTAATGCCTTTTTCTGCATCTGCGGGTTTTCCTCCAAGAACTTCCGGTACTGGAAATTGACTTCTTTTTTAAACTGCTTCTTTTCCAGCTTTGCTATCTTTGCCCGCTGTTTCTGCTCTTTTCCTTTTATCTGCCTTTTGACGAAAGAAAACAGTTCCTCTCCTTTCTGTTCCGATTTATGTGCGCCCTCCACCGCTGAATTTTCTTTCTCCGTTTCAGCGATTTTCCCATGCACAAAATTTTTGCTCTCGTTCTGCATCCAGCGCATGGTGGTTTTGGGTATGCCCTCCTGCTTGAAAGGCTTCTCCTTATCCAAAGGGACAACTACATATTTTCCCTTCCCGGTTTTCTCGTCAAACACTCTCTGCAAGGTGTATTCCCTTGTCTTTGGCAGCTTTGCCCTTGCCTTCTGTACTTTTTTCCCGACTCTCTGTGCCTGCCGCTGTTTCTTTTGCAGCTTTTTACTTCCGGTAAATTCAGAGCCTCCTTCCCCCTGAAAAGAATTTCCGGTATTTTCTGTAAAGGTTTCTTCCGTAAAGGTTTTATTTTCCGGGTTTTTATATGTACCGTCTTTTACCCTGTGTTCCTTCTGCACCCGCTTTTTATGGTATTTCCCCTTTTTCTGCGACTGCCTGTAAGTGTCCCTTCGGTGGTAATCTTCCGTATCAGGCTGTTTTTTCCCTGCTTCCTCTGTCTGGCTGAAATTCTCCTGCCCGGTAAAGGCGCTGCTTTCTTTCGCAAAATCAGATTTTTCTTCCTGTCCCGGCTTTACATCGGACTTTTGGACTTTTTGTCCAGAAGCGGTCTGGTACATCTGTTTTTTTGCATGAACCTTTGAAGCATGGTTCGATTTACGCTGTCCGGCATCGCTGCTCTGGGAATCCATGCTTTTATTCCCTGTAAATGTGCTGCCCTTTCCCGGCTGGCTCTTTTCGGACTTCTGGACTTTTTGTCCAAAAGTTTCCTGATGCGCCTGCATACTCTTTTCTGCCTGCTTTTTCCTGCCTGCGCTCCGCCCCGCCCTCCCGGTGCCAGAATCCCTCGGCTGATAGGCAGCGCTGCCGCCGCCCGTAAAAGCATTTCCGGCTCCCTTCTGGAACTCTGTATTTGCTTCTTTACGGTAGACGGTATTCTGTTTTTTCTTTCCTTTCTTTTCTGCCATTAACTGTCCTCATCTTCCTTTTTCACTGATTCCTCCGGTTTTGTGTTCATAATCGCATAGGTCTTTGTATCTGACGGGTACTTATCCACGAACGGGATAACCACGTTGTCAAACAGTATCAGACCGCTTCCCGGTTCGGAATTGGTGACGTGCATAAGCTGTTTTTCTGACAGCCCCAGTTTATCCGCCAAGATATGCTGGTCTTTGGCGTTCTGGTTCAGCAGATATACAAAATCGCTGTTCCCCAAGATGCCCTCGATTTCCTC
>VSNY01000291.1 GCA_009774535.1 Lachnospiraceae bacterium | reverse complement strand
TCCAAACTATATATTGTATTTAGATGCGGCGATATAATCTACATATAGTATGAAATCCAAAACTTGTAAACTGGTGTAAAATTGAAGTAAATGGAAATTTATTAGGCGTTTTAAATTTTAATCTGATGATACCTATTGAAGAAGAACAATTACAGCTTGTTGATACCACCATTTTTAAGAGAGATAGGGAAAATATCAGATATTATAAGAAGTTATGTACTTTGGAACTGGAATGGTGTCAGACGAATAATGAGGTAATCTGCAATAAAGCCAATGTCCTGTATAAGAAATACCTATCCAATGAGCTATTTGCAGGCAGGAATTGCTGCCTGAATTTTCCCAAATTAGAGGCAGAGTGTGAAAAATATAATTTAAAGATCAAGAAAGGCACAAACTAAACCTCCCTTGATACACATTACCACAGTTCCAGTGAATCTTGGAAAAATTTTAGAAACAACACATTTCTAATGATAGGGGAGAATGGAAAAGTTATTATGTTAGTAAATCAAAATAAAGATACTTATGACAGAAAAACAGATGAATATATTGTTGCGTACATTGACCTTTAGGTCAGTTTACAAGGAACTACACGCAGACCGTGAAACGGGCTGCTGACAACAAACGGCACTATGCTCCCGGCAAAGGGCATAGTGCCTGTTTGTTGCGGGGGTATCCAAAGGGGGGGCAGCACCCCATTTGGCACACGACTTTGCGAAGCAAAGTGTAGTGTGTTATACGCTCTGTCGGCGTTGCCGTGAAAATGCCGTTGCCGCCGGGGAGGGCAAGGGCATTTGAAGCGGCAGGAAAACAGGGCTTTGTTTGGGGCTGGGAAGCCGGAAACAAAGGGCTGGTTTCAGCAGCAGACAGGGCGTATATGAAAGCCCCCGTCCCTCGTCCACCGTTCCCAGCCTATGGGACAAAATGTCCCATACCTCTGGACACCATGACTATATGTGTGGCCACTCATTCATTTTAGGGGCTGTTCTTTTCTCAAAATTGAAATGGGCGGGAAAGCCATTTTAGGGCTTTCCCGCCTTGATTACCTATCAGCAAAGACGGGCGAGACTGTCAACGGCGGCACTGAAAGCGACGTTCATCTTGACCGTTGGCTGGCTCGGCTGGCTTTGCTATCTTCCCAATATATGGGAATTTACAGATTCATTTCGTCAACAATATTTGTGGGCTTTACAGTCATTTCTACCCATGCCGGAACGAGGCCACTCTTAATGGCGTTTCTGACTGACCTGATATTGGACCATGCCGTACAATAAAATGGTACTTTTCCTCTCTTTATTATTTCTTTTGTAAGCGTACTTGTCAGTACGGAGGCAATTCCTTGTTGTCTGTATTTCAGCAGAACATCTACACCAATCTGCCACATATCTTTGCAATCTGCAGAACAGGCGGCTAATCCGACCAATGTGTTTCCATCATATGCGCCGACGCCAAGTACATCCAAATGCTTACGGTCTTTGCAAAGTGCATTGCTCCATTCCGGCAAATACAATTCACTAAAATCTTCTTGTTTCAATATGCGTGTTTTATAGGTGCAAGAAAGAACCGGTATCCTGTTTATATCAGGCAAATAGTATTCTGCCATAAAACATATTTTATATCCTTTCTCAAATAGGCGTTCATTCAGCCAATGCATATTTGGTGTTTCAAAGCAGTGATAAAATTCAAACTTTCCTATATACTCGGACACTATTTCCAAAGTTTCAGGTATGGAAGCTGCCACGACATTGTTCCCATAGGAAACAATGTTGCAAGTAATCGGCTCCTTCAGATATTTACGGGCGTTCTTTCCTAATTTTAAGGGAAAAACAACATTTCGATTTGTCTTAAAATCTTTCTCTCGGCACCCTATATCTTCTGCGGACTGCCTCATGGCAATTTCTATCATTTCACGATTCGTCATAATTTTCTCTCCACATTGTATCGGTTCGGCAAATACAGATTTTCCGTTTCTTATTTTCTTCCCCGTTGCGGGATTGGATTTTTCAGCAAGTCCGATTTTCCCGCAAGCCGTTTCAGCGCCGCTTTGTCCTCCCCGCTCAGCTTGCCATAATTGAGCCGGAGCCGTTTGCAGATAAACACCAAAGACACTTTCTCCGGGTCGCCGTGCGGGCTGGCGGCTTCATCAGCGGCTTGCAGCAGTCCTTTCAGCGGGTTATCCTCCGGGACGCTAAAGAAATCGCCCCTATGGGTTTCACGCAGGTCAAGGGCTATCCCGTTTATGTCCTGCTGGATTATGTAGCGGCAAAAGCTGTCGTCATCAATATGGGCGGCGATAAGCTGCCGTAACTGCGGGTCGCTTATATCGGGGTTATGCTGTTTGACGATTGTTGCGCTCATAGCGTCCACTATTGCATTTGCACCCTGCACCTGCTTGACCGCCGTTCCGTTCACATAGATTTCAAGGTCGGCCATCAGTTTAATAAAATCCGGGTGCGCCGCCAATTCGCACAGCAGAGCATTGTCCACCCGCCCACTTTTCAACAGGTCAATCATTCCGTTACTCAAACGCAGGTCTGCAAGATCGGCGTTTGGGTGACGCTTCATTTCAGACAGCCCCAGCAGATAGTCGGTAGTCACGCCGTAAAACCTTGCCAGCTTGATAAGGGCATAGTGGCTGATGTCTTTGAAATCGTCCGCTTCATAGCTGCCCAACGCAGACTTGGAGAGGTTCGTCTGCTCCGCAAGCTGTTCCAGTGTCAAGCCACGCTCCACACGCAGGTCTTTTAAGCGCTCTTGTATGGATAAAAGCATTCGTTTACCCTCCTATCTGTTCAACAAATGACAATTTATCGTTCTGCATTTTCCTATTATACCACAATTCCGAGAGCGTGGAAATAGCGAGTTTTCCGGGCCAGAGATTTCGCTTTTAGTATTTATATTTATTCAATTATAGATTTTTAAAGAATAGGGATAAAAAGAAGAATGCC
>VSNY01000290.1 GCA_009774535.1 Lachnospiraceae bacterium | reverse complement strand
AATATAGAGAGAATACAGTAGGCTTCTCCCCAAAAGAAAAGCAGGATGCACTCCGGCAGAAGAACCTTTCAGGGGCAGGTACAGGAATACAGTCGAAAACGCAGATACAGAGACAATCCAATGCTGGCAGGGATGCAGATGATACGGCAAAATCCTGTCATCAGGAGTATGGGAACGGTACAGGAGGCAGGAATGGAAGTAAATGTGGAGAAATGTCTGTATTCGGAAATCTCCATGTAAAAAGACCACTGCAGAAATACCGGAAGGAATCTGTCCTGAATCAGGAGCAGCCAGCAGGGAGCCGTCAGCCAGAACAGCAACAGTATCAGAGGAATCAGGTACATCAGGTACAGAGACCTTCCGCCTACCATGAAAATACCATAAAGACAAAAGAACCAGCCCTTCACAGGAAATCAGATATACCATCCAGTATTAAGAGGGCAGATGGTTTTATCCTGAAAGAGCGTAAAGGTAAAAAAGAAAAAGCACCCAAACCAAAACCGGTAACATCCAAAGCACGCAGGGAAAAAGCATCAGGGAAATTTTCTACAGACGATAAAGCAGGAAACCTTTCTGCCAGTGGGTATGCACAGTCTTTTCCCGACAGGAGGGATGGACAGGTTTCCAAATATAAGAGGAAGAAGCTTTTCAGGCCAGGAAAAGAGAAATACAGCCGGACAAAAGCTGGAAGGGAAAATACGGGTGTAAAGACAGATACAGCAAAAAGCGCAGGAACACCGAAAATACCAGAGGCTTACCGGATGGAAGCACAGCCGTCCCAAATGCAGGGTACGGGAGAACCAGCTTTATTGCAGGCGCAGGATAATAATAACATACCTGTAAATAACACCAACACCAGCCATATCCAGAAAAGGAATGCCGGGGATTCCATCCATCAGCGTGAGGGAGGCATCTCCGGCAGGAAGGACGGAGTGGGCAGGAAGGATAAAAAGAATAAAAAAGACAAGGGAAAAGATAAGGATGCGAAAAAAGATAAGAGCCGCAGCAATAGTAAGAAAAGGAAGGACAGGGCAGCCGCTTTCAGGCTGCTCTCCTATGCTTCGGATAAATTTTCACAGGAAGAACAGAAGGACAGCCTTTTAAAAGTGGCAAAGGATTTACTGGCCGGGAAAGCAAAAGCGGCATTTGTGGGGAAACTTCTTTCCATAGGGGCATCCCTGCTCCCTGCCCTTATCCCTGTTTTTATTGTGACGGTCATCATCACCCTGCTCTTTAATTCCCCTTTCTCTATCCTGCTCCCGAAGCTGTCAGAGGAGCCGGGAGCGGTGGAGGTGCTTGTAGAATATACGGAGGATTTCAGGGAAAAGGTACAGGAGGAACTTGCCAATCCCGGCAGCGGGGATGAAACAGAGCTTATTTATGAGGACTATGAGGGTGACGGGGAGCCGGACAATATGGCGGATATCCTTATGGTCTATATGGTGAAGCATGGGTTCGGCGATACCGCAACAGTAATGACGGAAAAGAACAGGAGGGCATTAAAAGCTGCTTTTGATGAAATGACTTCCATGAGTACCTCTTACCGCAGGGAGGTTGTGGAGCAGTCTTATGAGGAAGAGGATTTTTACGGGAACGTCACCATAAGGACAGAGGAAGTGGAGATAAAAATAAAGGAGGTACGCATCACGCTCCTTACCAGTGAGGATATCATCAGAACAGGGATATTTACAGAGGAAGAGACGGAAATTTTACGTTACTTAATGTCGCCGGAGGTACTGGAAAACATAGAAGGGCTGACAGGCGGCTATGGAAGCCCCGGGGCAGGGAGCCTGACACCGGAGGAAGCGGAACGATTAAATCTTGGCGGTGACGTGGGATCGCAGGCAGTCAAAAATGCCCTTGCAAGGCTTGGGAAGCCTTACAGCCAGGCAAAGCGTGACAGCGGGGATTATTATGATTGCAGCTCACTCACTTATTATGCTTATAAAGAGGCAGGAATCACCCTTTCCTACCATGGTTCCAACACTGCCGCATCACAGGGGCAGCTCTTGTCTGACAGGGGATGTGAAGTAGACTATGAGGATATCCAGCCGGGAGATTTGATCTTCTATAGCTTTACCAGAAATGGGAGGTACAAAAATATCTCCCATGTGGCGGTCTATGCAGGGAACGGTTATCTTGTGGATGCCTCTTCCTCAAAGGGCTGTGTGGTGTTCCGTCCGGTGTACTCTACGGGAAAGATCGTCATGTGCGGCAGGCCGTCATGGCTGTAGAAAGATTCAGAATTATGGGGCAGGGGAAGGAGGGAAGTGATGAAAGGTATCATTTATACAAAAGATATTTACCGGGAGATCGTGCCGAAGATCATTCAGGATGAAGCGTCATGGAGTAGCTTTTTAAACTTTTCAGCAGTACATTACCAGATGGGCTTTGAGAACGCCAGCCTGCTCTACGCCCAGAGACCGGATGCGAAAATGGTGGAGACCTACAGCGGATGGCGGGAAAAGGGGCGGTATGTACGAAGGGGAAGTAAAGGCATTGCCATCATAGATTCCTCCCACTACAGGCCGTATGTAGACCATGTTTTTGATATTTCCGACACCAACGGGAGGGGAGGCCGGAGATATGGCGGCTGGATAAAAATAATGAAAAGGAGATACTTTCCCTGCTCCATGCAAAGTCAGGCAACATACAGGGCTATGTGAAGGAAGCGGTGGAGAGTGAAATCTATGGGAAAGACCGGAATTATATTGAAAACATCAGCGACTTATGCCGCTGCCACGATTCCCAGAACCCGGAGCATATCTACGATATCACAAAAGCAGTGATCCAGAGCGCACAGTACATGGCGGCAATGCGCATCCGGGCAGAGCCGCCGCCAGTCTCCTCCCTGCTCCCTGTGCTTGCCACTGCCCCAAGGCTTATGGTATACGGGCTTTGCAGTACCGCTCTGTCTGTGGCGGGGCAGGTGCTTCAGGGGATAGAACAGGTATTTGAGATGAAAAAAGAAAAGCAGAGGGTAGCAATAGAGGCAG
>VSNY01000029.1 GCA_009774535.1 Lachnospiraceae bacterium | reverse complement strand
CCGACTGTCTTAGTCGCAGTTAGCGATTCGTTCACCGCAGCGTTGCCCCAGTCCGCCCAGGGTGGATCTTCCAGCCAAGTCCCCGCCCGCCACCCGCAGTATCGTCCGGAGTCTCACAAAAACACACCCTACAACGCCAAAAGAAAATTCAATGACCCTTCCGGATTCTCCGTCCCTCTCTCCAGCAGCGAAATCAGCGCCCGCATCGTCTCTTCAATATTTTCCTGCGAAGAAGGCAGCAGCGAATTCCCCATCTTCACCGTCAGCACAATCAGCACAATTTCCGCCAGTGCCGCCGGATAATCAAAATGGATCTCTCCGGATAAGATCCCTTGTTCAATAATCGCCGTCAGTTCTGGCTTTAATTCACAGATCAGATAATTCAGATATTTGTGGTGCAGATAAGCCTGTTCCTTTGCGCCGATTGAAGGCGGCTCCGCATCCTGTCTCTGATATTCAATGGAAGAATTGCGGCATGCCTGCAGGATCATAGCCATACGCGTAAACGGCGGGATATCTGTACGTTTGGCAAGATCTTTCGCTGTTTTCAGAGGTTTTTTATAATTGCGCTCGATCAATGCTTCCAGAACCGCTTCCTTGGAAGAAAAGTAATAGTAAATGCTCCCTTTGCCGATTCCGGCCATCTGGGCGATCTCACTGACAGTGATCGTCTGCATATTCTTACTGACCATCAGCGTCTGAAGCGCGTCCAGGATCTGATCATATTTTGAAATATCTGGCATAGTTTTCCGCCTTCCTGATAGATGTTATTTTTCCGGCAGTTCCGTTATAGAAATAGCTACGGTTACAGGAACTGTCAGCAGCTGTTTTGTGCAGTTTGTGTAAATGAATTTCTGTCAGTTTCTGACTGATCGCAGCAAAAAACAGATTCTCATTATTATAACACAGACTGATACAAAAAAGTGTACATAAAATAAAATATTTTTTGTCGTTATTACCTAAAATTCGTGGTTGACCAACGGTCGAAAAAGTGTTATTGTTATGTTAAAGATGAACCGACCGATGGTCGAACTAAAAACAGCAAAGACAAATGGAGGATTTATTATGACATACGCAGATTTTTTCTCAGAGATCAAAGGCAAGTTTTTGGAAGCGGATGTAAGTGATATTACGGAGCATCTGGCTTACCAGTTCAACATTATCGGAGATGCGGAAGGCATCTTTTATGTAGAAGTCAAAGACGGTACGATTTTTGTAGAACCGTATGAATATTTTGACAGAGACGCTATGTTTACGGGTAAGGCTGAGACATTTATGAAGATCGCGTGCGGCAAACTGGACCCGGTTGTGGCCGTAACGCTGCAGAAACTGAAAGTAGAAGGGGATATCGGTAAGGCGCTGCGCTTAAAGGAGTTTATCGACAAAAAGGGTAAATAAAAAGACAGATCAAGCTGCAGAAACGGAGAACTATGAAAAAATTTTTAAAAATAACAGCCATTGCGGCTGGTACATTGGCGGCGGTGGAAGCAGGCGCTTCGGCTTATTTATACCGCAGAACGATGAAACGGAGCAAGGCGGATGTAGGACGTACCATAAAGATGTCAGGTACGGACTGGAACATGCATATGCCTTTGCTTCAGGAACGCAAAGAACGGATGCTCGCATATCCGCATGAGGATGTATATCAGAAATCCGGGGACGGGTTACGGCTTCACGCCGTTTATTTTCCACAGGATGAACGTAAGGTAGTGATCTGTTTTCATGGATATACCGGACAGGCTATGAGTGATTTCTGCGGGTTGTCGGATTATTACTTAACGCGGGGATACAGTATGCTTCAGGTGGATCAGCGTGCGCATGGAGAGAGTGAAGGAGAGTATATCGGTTTTGGATGTCTGGACCGGATTGACGCTTGTGCCTGGATCGACTGGGTGATTCGTCAGAATGGGGAAGATGTGCAGATCGTTTTACACGGTATTTCCATGGGCGCTTCGACGGTACTGATGACCAGCGGATTAAAGCTGCCAAAACAGGTGAAAGGTATTATTTCAGACTGTGCGTTTACTTCCCCGAAAAAGGTATTTACACATGTACTGCATTCGATGTACCATATGCCGGCGTTTCCAATGATGCAGATTACAGATTCGGTAAATCGTAGAAAAGCCGGGTATGGACTGGACGAATGTAATGCGGCAAGAGAAGTAAGAAAAGCGCAGGTTCCGATCCTTTTGATTCATGGGGACGCAGATACCTTTGTCCCATGCAGTATGTGCGATGAGATTGAGGAGAATTGTGCGTCCGAGACAACGAAACTGATTATCCGCGGGGCCGCTCACGCAGAGAGCTACTATAAAGATATGGAAGCTTATGAACATGCGATGACGGAGTTTTTAGAAGGGGTTGTGAAATAATGAAAACAAGAAAAGGTTATAAGGTATATCCGCTGACAAATGCACAAAAGTTCCATTATTATTATCTGGACTTCTCACCAAAAAAGGAAGTATTGAATATCGGGACCAGCCTGACGATTGAAGTAGATCTGGACTGGAATGTGTTAAAAGAAAGTATCTATGAGGCTTATGAACGCAATGAATGTATGCGTGTGCGTTTTGTTTCGGATAAGGACGGTTCGCGGTATCAGTATGTCGTTGAAAAAGAAGACCGGGACATCGAATTTGTAGATTTTACCGGAAAGACGATGGAAGAAGCAGAAGATACCATGCGTACATGGACAAGGGTGCCTTTTTCAGAAGAAGAAATCCCGATGAACAAAGTAGTAATGATCAAAACGCCGGACGGATTTAACGGTATATATCTGTTAGCGGATCACCGGATGATGGACGCACAGTCACTGATCTGTTTTTTGCGGGACGTGATTGAATTATATTGTTACCGGATGTATGATGATGTAGCTTATCCAAAGGATATGTCTTCGTATATCGAACAGATCGAAAAAGACCTGGCTTATGAAGCAGGCAGCAAAGCACAGGCGCGCGACGAAGCGTTTTTCCATAAGCTGATCGAAGAATCTGAGCCGATCTATAATGGGATTGAAGGCGGCGGCAGGCTGCAGATGGAACGTGAAAAATCTGGCAATCCGAACCTTCGCGCGGCAATGAACGTATCTGATTCGGTAGACGCTGCGATTGATACCTTCCATCTGGAAGAAGAACCGACAAAACGGCTGATGAATTTTTGTGAAAAATATCACGTATCGCTGACCTGTCTGCTGCTGATGGGGCTGCGTACCTATTTCCAGAAAATGAACGGCAACGACGATGTATCTATTAATTCAGCGATTGCAAGACGCGCGACATTAAAAGAGAAAAAATCCGGCGGCACAAGAATCCATTCCTTCCCGTTCCGTACGATTATTACCGAAGACCGTAAGTTTATCGACGCGATTTATGAGATCCGTGACCGTCAGAATGAAATGTTCCGGCATGCTAATTATGATCCGGTCGCTTATTTTGCATACCGCAGCAAAGTGTATCCAAACGCGCCAGGACAGACCTATGAGCCAATGGCGCTGACTTACCAGCCGATGACACTTCAGGATGAAGGACTGGACAAGCTGGGAGGCATTAAATATAAAACGAAATGGTATTCCAACGGAGCAACGACACAGGGAATGTATCTGACGGTTATGCACCGCCCGGAAGATAACGGGCTGGACTTTAACTTTGAGCATCAGATCCGTGCAGTCAGCAGAAAGCAGCTGGAATATTTGTATTATTACCTTTGCAAGATTATGTTCAAGGGAACGGAGAACCCGAACCTTTCTGTTGGCGAGATTATTAAATTAGTATAGCGGTTATTGACAGGAAGAATAAGAAAAGAGGAAGCGGATATGTTTGAAAAATTAGCGCAAATCATCAGTAATTATGTAGAAGTAAATCCTTCGGATGTAAAGCCGGAATCCCGGTTTATGGAAGACCTGCGTTTTACGTCGTTTGACTTTATGAGTATGTTAGGAGAGCTGGAGGACGAGTTTGATCTTGAGATCGACCAGCAGGAAGCAGCCAAAATCCGTACCGTGCAGGAAGCAGTAGATTATCTGGAAACATTATCCTAGTCACTGGTGTAAACAATTTGCGGACAGTTCCATAAGAAACGGGATAATAGGAGGAGTAAGAAGTATGGTATGTAATACAATTCGTGAGATCATCGTACATGCAGACCAGGAATTTGGTACACATGACGCGATCCGGTACAAAGTAAAAAAAGATCTTGTAGAAGCAAAATCTTATCGGCAGTTAAAGCAGGACAGCGAGAGTTTTTCCTGTGTGTTAAAAGCGCTTGGCGAACAGGGCAGTCACGTTGCTTTGACAGGTATGACGTCCTATCCATGGATCGTTGCCTATTTTGGTACGGTAAATTCCGGCAGCGTGGCAGTGCCGTTAGATGTGTCGCTTCCGGCTGAGGAAATGTGTGAATTGATTGACCGTGCTGACGCAACTGTATTTGTGGCTGACGAAGTACGTAAGGATGTGCTGGTAATCGTAAAGGAACGCTGCCCAAAATTAAAATATGTCATTTCGATGCAGCAGGAAGCAGGTACGGACGACGTGCTGTCATTTTCCCAGCTGCTGAAAGAACACGCAGGCAGCTTCGATCATTGGGCAAATCCGGAAGCGCTTTGTACAATTATGTTTACATCCGGTACCACCGGAAAGAGCAAAGGCGTTATGCTGACCCAGCGGAACCTGGCAGAAAACGCAACCTGCCTGGATATGAAGATTCCGTCGCGGACAGTGATTTTATCTGTACTTCCGATCCATCACGCATACTGCCTGAGTATGGATATTTTAAAAGGTATTTCCCTTGGCAGTATTATATGCATCAACGATTCGTTAATCCGCGTTGCCAAAAATATCAAACTGTTTGAGCCAAATATGATTCTGATGGTTCCGCTTATGATCGAGACGCTGGCTAAGAAACTGGAAGAAGCTGCAGGGCTTCCGCCTGCCATTGTAAAAAAAGAAGTGTTTGGCGAACAGCTGCATACGATTTGCAGCGGCGGCGCTTATCTGAATCCGGAACTGATTGATTTATTTGAAAGCTATGGGATCTCGATTCTGCAAGGCTATGGCATGACGGAATGCGCGCCAGTAATCAGTACCAATCTGAGTTGGGATCTGCGCAAGGATACCGTTGGAAAACTGATGCCAAACTGCGAGGCAAAGACCGTCGACAACGAACTGTGGGTACGCGGCAGCAGCGTTATGCAGGGTTATTACCAGATGCCGAAAGAGACCGAAGAGACGCTTGTGGACGGATGGCTGCGCACGGGTGATTTAGGCTATGCAGATGAAGACCATTATATCCACCTGACCGGACGTCTTAAAAACCTGATTATTACGAAAAATGGGGAAAATGTATCGCCGGAAGAGCTGGAAAATAAGATCGGCTCCAATCGTCTGGTACAGGAAATTCTGGTCCGTGACGCGCAGGGTGTGATTGAAGCAGAGATTTACCCTGATCCGGAATATGTGCAGAAGAAGGGGATTACGGATATCCGGGCCGAATTGCAGAGTCTGATCGACGCTTATAATGAGGAAGCTCCGGCGCATAAGAAAGTTTATAGCTTAAAAGTGCGCGAAACGGAATTTGAAAAAACGCCTTCTAAAAAAATTAAGAGATATTAGTTTGTAAAGATCAGGTGTATCCATATATGCGGATATCCTGGATAAGAACTGATTATAAAGAAAAAGAACGCCGGGGATTGAAACACCCGGGGTTCTTTTTTGCTACAGCGGATGTGATGAATAAAAAGGATCTTTCAGAATATAAAAAATACCAGAATCCAATATAACTTAAGGATTCTGGTATTTTTTCCCATTAATGGGAGATTTGCGATAACAGTCCGTACGGGAATCGAACCCGTGTTTCCGCCGTGAGAGGGCGGCGTCTTGACCGCTTGACCAACGGACCATGACCATATGTATAATAGCATGACTCCAAATAAATTGCAAGCTTTTTTTACAATTTTTTTAAAATTTTTTCAGAGACGAGGGAACAGTTCAGATCCCCCATGAAACTGATACATATCCAGCCATTCGGAATTACGAAAGGCATTACATTTGGATCATTATGAACTGTTCGGAACAAAATCTATTCCGATGAAAGTGACTGCTGCAAAAAAATATTCCGATTGCTGATTGTTTTTTCATCCTTCTTATACTATAATACGTTTATTGTCTAAAAATCAAAGGATAAATCGATAGAAGAGAGGTTTTTCACAGATGACAGATATCATGTCCGAAGCAACGCCGATGATGCGGCAGTATTTAGAGATGAAAGAACATTACAAAGACTGTATCTTATTTTACCGCCTGGGTGATTTTTATGAAATGTTTTTTGATGACGCGGTTCAGGCATCCAAAGAACTGGAACTGACACTGACCGGAAAAAACTGCGGCCTTAAGGAACGCGCTCCGATGTGTGGCGTGCCGTATCATTCCGTGGAAGGATACCTGAATAAGCTGGTGGAAAAAGGATATAAAGTAGCGATCTGCGAACAGGTCGAGGACCCGAAGCAGGCAAGGGGCATCGTCCACCGGGAAGTGATCCGCATTGTAACCCCTGGCACCAATACGAATATGCAGGCGCTGGACGAGTCTAAAAATAATTATATTATGTCGATCGTGTATTTAAACAGCCGTTACGGGTTGTCGATTGCAGACGTCACAACGGGAGATTATTATGTAACGGAGATCGAAACCGAACAAAAGCTGTCTGATGAAATCAATAAGTTTGCGCCATCAGAGATTATCTGCAACGAAGCTTTTTATATGAGCGGCATTGATATCGAAGAAATCCGCGCCCGGCTGCATGTCAGTATTTCCGCGCTGGACGCCTGGTATTTTTCCGATGAAACGGCGTCTGCCACGCTGCAGGCGCATTTTAAGGTACACAGCGTCGAAGGGCTTGGACTGAAAGATTATCCTTATGGGACGACGGCTGCGGGCGCTTTGCTGAAATATCTGTATGAGACGCAGAAAAATTCTATGGAGCATTTGTCATCCATCCATCCGTATACAACCGGGATGTTTATGGTAATCGACAGTTCCACAAGACGCAACCTGGAACTGGTGGAAACGATGCGGGAAAAGCAAAAGCGCGGTTCCCTGCTGTGGGTGCTTGATAAGACAAAAACGGCTATGGGCGCCCGGACGCTGCGGTCTTATGTGGAACAGCCGCTGATTGAGCGCAGCGAGATCGAACGACGTTACGATGCGATTGCGGAGATTAACAGCCGAATGATTGACCGGGAAGAACTGCGGGAATATCTGCGTCCGATCCATGACCTGGAACGTCTGATTACGCGCGTGACTTATCAGACCGCTAATCCCAGAGACCTGCTCGCACTGAGCAGTTCGATTCATATGATCGCCCCGCTAAAACATATACTGAATGATTTTCACAGCCCGCTTCTTGTGCAGACCCAGGAAGAAATGGACGCGCTGGAGGATATTTGGCAGCTGATTGACGCTTCCATTGAAGAAGAAGCGCCGATTTCCGTGCGTGAGGGCGGCATTTTGAAAAATGGTTATAAAGAAGATATTGACAAACTGCGGGAAGCGCGTACCAACGGCAAGACCTGGCTGGCAGATATCGAAAAGCAGGAACGGGAAGAGACCGGGATTAAAAACTTAAAGATCAAACATAACAAAGTCTTTGGTTATTATTTAGAAGTAACCAATTCCTATAAAAATCTGGTTCCGGCGCACTATGTCCGCAGACAGACGCTTGCGAACGCGGAACGTTATATTACGCCGAAATTAAAGGAACTGGAAGATATGATTCTGGGTGCCGAAGATAAGCTGGTCGTGCTGGAATATGATTATTTTTGCGAAATCCGCAAACAAATCGCAGACCAGGTCGTACGGATTCAGCAGACAGCAAAAGCGGTTGCCGCGCTGGATGTACTGGTCGCGCTTGCCGTTGTGGCAGATGAAAACCATTACTGCCGGCCAAAGCTGAACGAACACGGCGTAATTGATATCCGGGAAGGCAGACATCCGGTTGTGGAAAAAATGATCAGCCATGAGATGTTTATTACAAATGATACGTATCTGGATCATGCGGACAGCCGGATTTCGATTATTACCGGCCCGAATATGGCAGGTAAATCGACCTATATGCGACAGACTGCCCTGATCGTTATGATGGCGCAGATGGGCAGCTTTGTTCCGGCAAAATCCGCGGATATCGGTCTGGTAGACCGGGTATTTACAAGAGTAGGCGCTTCGGATGACCTTGCGAGCGGACAGAGTACGTTTATGGTAGAGATGAACGAGGTTGCCAATATTTTGCGCAACGCAACGGACAACAGTCTCTTGATTCTGGATGAGATTGGCCGCGGCACCAGCACGTTTGACGGACTGAGCATTGCCTGGGCAGTTGTAGAGCATATTTCTAATCCGAAGCTGCTGGGCGCAAAGACGTTGTTTGCCACGCATTATCATGAGCTGACCGAACTGGAAGGGAAGCTTGACAATGTTAACAATTACTGTATTGCAGTGAAAGAAAAAGGGGATGATATCGTCTTTTTGCGCAAAATTGTAAAAGGCGGAGCGGATAAAAGCTATGGCATCCAGGTCGCAAAGCTGGCGGGTGTGCCGGAGAGTGTGATTACACGTGCAAAGGAGATTGTGGAGGAGCTAAGCGCGCATGATATTACAGAAGCAGCGAAGCATCTTGCGGTGAAAAAACCTTCTGTGAAGACGGAAAAGAAGGCGGCAAAGATGGATGTGGTAGATCTGGAGCAAATTTCGCTGTTTGATACGGTGAAGGATGATACGATTATCGAAGAACTGCGGAATTTGGATATCCGTGTCATGACGCCGCTGGATGCGCTGAATAAGCTGAATGAGCTGCAGAATAAAGTGCGCAACCGATGGTAGGATGTCAAAAATACTTTTCACTAAGCTGCGGAAACATTGTCATATTGTTATAATAGAAGCAATTTCGAGGAAAGGAGACGCTGTATGCCTGAAATAAAAGTACTGGATGAACAGACGATTGACCAGATTGCTGCTGGGGAAGTTGTCGAACGGCCCTCTTCGGTAGTTAAAGAACTGGTGGAAAATGCCATTGACGCAAATGCGACTGCCATTACGATTGAGATCAAAGAAGGAGGCATTTCTTTGATCCGTATTACGGATAACGGACAGGGGATTCCAAAGGAGCAGGTACCAACGGCTTTTATGCGGCATGCGACGAGCAAATTAAGCTGTATGGAAGATCTGCTTACGATTTCTTCGCTGGGATTTCGGGGAGAAGCGTTGTCCAGTATTGCATCCGTTGCGCAGGTAGAATTGATTACGAAGACAGCGTCTGAGCTGTCCGGGACAAAATATACGATCGAAGGCTCCAAAGAGGTTGGTCTGGAAGAAGTGGGGGCGCCGGAGGGGACGACGTTTCTGGTGCGCAATTTATTTTTTAATACGCCTGCCAGACGGAAATTTTTAAAGTCTGCGCAGACGGAAGCTTCTTATATCAGTACGCTGGTCGAACGGCTGGCTTTGTCGCATCCGGGGATTTCGTTTCAGCTGATTGTCAATAACCAGCCAAAGCTGCATACCAATGGCAATACGCAGTTAAAGGACATTATTTATCATATTTTTGGACGGGATCTTGCATCGGGCGTACTTCCGGTACATGCGTCATGCAGTTTGTTTGACGTCGACGGCTTTATCGGAAAACCGTTTATTTCGAGGGGAAACCGTAATTATGAGACTTATTTTATTAATGGGCGTTATATTAAAAGCACATTGATTACGAAATGTCTGGAAGACGCGTACAAACCATATCTGATGAAGCATCAGTATCCGTTTACCGTGCTGCAGATTACGATGGACAGCGATCTGATTGACGTCAATGTGCATCCGGCTAAAATGGAGATCCGCTTTCGGCGGAGCGAGGAAATATACGCGCAGCTGACGAATACGATTCGCGAGGCATTGGAACACAAGGATATGATTCCGAAAGTACCGCCTGTGGAGGAAAAGAGAAAAAAGAAACCTGCAGAGACGGCAGAACGCAGGCCGGAGCCATTTGAGAAAAAACGCTTGGAAGCAATCGCGCAGTCGGTGAAAAAAGACAGCCCATATGAACGAAAATATACACAGCAGCAAAGGACAATGCCTGCAGCCGGAAATCAGCCAGATCCGGACCAGGAACTGCTGCCGGGTCAGAATCAGCAAAATGACGCGGCAGAACAAACCGCTCAGGACTGTCAATGGCCGGGCCGAAACATAGAACCGAATGCGGCAAAACAGACACCGCCAGACAGTCAATATGCCGCTTCCTGCCAGCAGAAAGAAAACGACAGGACAGGTCAGGACGTTATTTATACAAGTACAGATCCGGATCACCAGCCTGTTTACGAGCAGCTGACCATTTCCGACAGCGGCAGCTTCCATAAAGATTTTATTCAGGAGGCAAAACGGCGTAATTATACGGTGATCGGGCAATTATTTGATACTTACTGGCTGGTGCAGGTGGAAGATGAACTCTTTATGATTGACCAGCATGCCGCGCACGAAAAAGTATTATACGAAAAAATGATGGCCCAGTTCGCAGACCGTGTATGTACTTCTCAGCAGATCAGTCCGCCCGTAATTATTACGATGACGATGCAGGAGCAGGAACTGTTTCTAAAATATAAAGAACAATTCCAAAAAGCAGGGTTTGAAGTAAATGCGTTTGGCGGCAGGGAATATGCGATCTGCGCAGTTCCGGCAAATCTTTACAACCTAAATCAAAAGGAACTGTTTTTGGAAATGCTGGACGGGTTATCCCATGAAAGCGGAAAGCATACGCCGGATCTGATTTTGGAAAAAATCGCGTCGATGTCCTGCAAAGCGGCTGTCAAAGGGAGCCAGCGGCTGTCGCGCGCAGAAGCGGAGCATTTGCTGGCCGATTTGTTGGAGCTGGATAATCCTTATCACTGCCCGCACGGAAGGCCGACGATTATAGCAATGTCCAAGACCGAAATTGAGAGAAAATTTAAACGGATTGTATCCTGAGTTTCGGCATTCGGACAGCAAAACGCAGTAAAAGGAGAACGCTATGACTGATCGGATCATAGGAGGTATATCATGGAAAAACGATTAATTATCCTGACCGGGCCGACGGCTGTCGGGAAAACGGATTTGTCTATACAGCTTGCAAAGCAAGTGAACGGAGCGATTATTTCGGCGGATTCCATGCAGGTCTACAAATATATGGATATCGGTTCCGCGAAGATTCTCCCGGCGCAGATGCAGGGCGTCCCGCATTATTTAATTGATGAATTTCTGCCGGACGAGGAATTCAATGTGGTCCGGTTCCAACAGTATGCAAAAAAATATATGCAGGAAATTTATCATCATGGACAGATTCCGATTCTTACGGGCGGAACGGGATTTTATATTCAGGCGGTTTTGTATGATATTGATTTTTCAGATCAGAATGCGGACAGTGATTACCGCAGAGAGCTGGAAGAACTGGCGCTTTCGCGTGGTACGCAGTATCTGCACGATCTGCTTGCCGCTGTCGATCCGCCGTCTGCCGAGGCCATTCATGCCAATAATCAAAAGCGGATCATCCGGGCGCTGGAATATTTCTGGTTGACAGGAGAGCGAATTTCTGAGCATAATAAGAGAGAGCGTCAAAAACAGACGCCGTACCGCGCGGCCTATTTTGTGTTAAATGATGACAGAGCGCGTCTTTATGAACGGATCGACCGCCGGGTAGATACGATGATCGCGGACGGGCTTGTAGAAGAAGTGCGAAGACTGCGGGCGATGGGCTATACCAAAGAGCTGGTTTCCATGCAGGGGCTTGGATATAAGGAGCTGTTTCCATATTTTGACGGCGAATGCACGTTAGATGAGGCTGTATCAGTTATGAAGCGCGATACCAGACATTTTGCCAAGCGTCAGCTTACGTGGTTTCGACGGGAAAAAGATGTTATTTGGGTGAATAAACAAATGTTTTCTTATGATAACGACAAAATTTTATCCTATATAAATGGTATATTAATGAAGAAAGGAATTGTGGACAGGCAATGAACAGCGGTTTTACAAATATTTACAGGCAGATGGGCATCTGCGACGAAGTGGCTTTTTTGGGAGAAACGGTCGCTGAGCGCTTAAAAGAACGGTTTGCGCAGATCGATGAGACAGCGCAGATCAATCAGCTGAAAGTGATTCACGCCATGCAGAAACAGAAAGTCAGCGCCGCCTGCTTCCAGCAAAGCAGCGGCTATGGTTATGATGATTTTGGACGGGATACGCTGGAACGGGTCTATGCGGACTGTTTTCATACGGAAGATGCGCTGGTGCGGCCGCAGATCACATGCGGTACCCACGCGCTTGCGCTGGCGTTGCTGTCCAATCTGCGCCCGGGCGATGAACTGCTGTCCGCATCCGGCAAGCCTTATGATACGCTGGAAGAGGTGATCGGTATCCGCCCGTCTGCCGGATCGCTGGCAGAATACGGTATTACGTACCGGCAGGTGGATCTGTCAGCCGATGGAAACTTTGATTACGAAGGAATGAAATCTGCCATTTGCGACAACACTAAAATGGTAACCGTGCAGCGATCCAAAGGCTACCAGGCCAGACCAACGCTGTCCGCGGCCCGCATCGGAGAACTGATCGCGTTTGTAAAAAGCATCCGGCCGGATATTATATGTATGGTTGACAACTGTTACGGAGAGTTTGTGGAATTAAACGAGCCGTCTGATTATGGCGCAGACCTGACTGTCGGCTCGCTGATTAAAAATCCGGGCGGCGGCCTGGCGCCGATTGGCGGGTATCTTGTTGGTACGAAACAGTGCGTGGAGCAGGCCGCGTATCGTCTGACTTCACCGGGACTGGGCAAAGAAGTCGGCGCTTCGTTGGGCGTGATCCAGTCGTTTTACCAGGGACTGTTTCAGGCGCCTGTTGTGACCGCCGGGGCGCTCAAGGGAGCTGTTTTTGCGGCGAATCTGTATGAACAGCTCGGATTTTCAGTGATTCCAAACGGGCAGGAGCCAAGATATGATATTATTCAGGCGGTGACGCTCGGCTCGCAGGAACGGCTGCTTGCTTTTTGTGAAGGCATCCAGGCGGCGGCTCCGGTGGACAGCTATGTGACGCCGCAGCCGTGGGATATGCCGGGCTATGACAGCAAGGTCATTATGGCGGCGGGCGCTTTTGTCCAGGGCTCTTCGATTGAACTGAGCGCGGACGGGCCGCTGCGGGAGCCGTATCATGTCTATTTTCAGGGCGGGCTGACCTGGTACCATGCAAAATATGGAATTTTAATGTCTTTACAAAAACTTTATGAGCGAAATCTTGTTAAACTTGGATGAATATGTTAATATTAATAGAATTGTAACTTCCTTTTACAAGTCAGCCTGACGGAGAGAGTAGAAAGGAAGCATCTAACATGCAGAACCATTTAACAGTAAAAGAACTTCCGGATGAACAAAGGCCCTATGAAAAGTGCCTGTATTACGGGCCGGGAGCTTTGACGGATGCAGAGCTGCTTGCGGTCTTCATCCGCACGGGAACCAAAGGAAAGACTTCGATCGAGCTTGCAAAAGATTTTCTTGGCGGCGGGAACCATAACCTGATGAACCTGTATGATTACAGCATGCAGGCAATGATGGAGTTTCCCGGCATCGGACAAGTCAAAGCCATTCAGCTTAAATGCATTGCGGAAATTTCCAAGCGGATTGCAAGGGCAGGGCGCGATTTGAACACCTGCCTGGATTCCCCGCAGGCCGTGGCCGATTTTTATATGGAACGGCTGCGCCATGAACCGCAGGAAAATTTTATTGTATGTATGCTGGACAGCAAATGCCGCTATCTGGGCGAGCGGACCTTAACGGTCGGAAGTGTGAGCGCGTCGCTCGTCTCTCCCAGGGATATTTTTATCCAGGCGCTGCAGGCACAGGCCGTATCGATTATTCTTCTGCATAACCATCCGAGCGGCAGGCCGCAGCCAAGCCGCGCGGACGCCGAAGTCACAACATGCATTGCCGCATGCGGGAAGATGCTCGAAATCGGGCTGTCGGACCATATTATTATCGGCGATCATAACTACTACAGTTTTAGAGAAAAGGGACTTCTTTGATCCCTGAATAGGAGACAAGAATGATGTCAGCAAATATTTATGGCGTGGATTTAGGCACTGCCAATTTAAAAATTTACTGTAAAGCCAATGGGGCGATTTTAAACGAAAAAAATACGATCGCGATCATCAACAAGAATCAGATGTATTCCTATGGAAATGACGCGTATGCGATGTACGAAAAGGCGCCGGACCAGATTCAGGTCACGTTCCCAATTGTCAACGGCGTAATCGCAGACTATAACAATATGCAGACGATGCTGTTTGAATTTTTGGAGAAAAATGCCAAGGGCAAGATCCGCGGAGCCGAGTTTGTCGTAGCCGTGCCGACGGATATTACCGAAGTAGAAAAAAAGGCGTTTTCCGATATCTTTTTTAAGAGCAAAGCCAAGCCGCGCAGCGTCCTGTTATGTGAAAAACCGATTGCGGACGCAGTCGGGCTGGGGCTGAATGTGAATGAGCCGACCGGGATTATGGTCGTGGATATCGGCGCGGACACGACGGAGATCTCAATTATCTCGCTGGGCGGTCTGGTGATCAGCCATCTGCTGCATTTTGGCGGCAACCGGCTGGATGAATCGATCATCAGCTATATCCGTAAAAACTACAATCTGGTGATCGGGCGCAAAACAGCCTGTTCCTTAAAAGAGCAGTTGGGATGCGCGCTCGAAGGCAGGGAAGATAAGATGGTAATTGTCGGCAGGGATGTGGTAAGCGGACTTCCAATTGAGATGGAGATTACGTCTACGATCGTCTATGAAGCGATCCGCGACCATCTGACGAATATCTGCACGAATATCAAGCTGATCCTGGAAAAAACGCCGCCGGAACTGGCAAAGGATATTATTTACGCGGGCATTTATATTACCGGGGGCGGTTCTAAGATCGAAAAGCTGGATGAGCTGTTTAAGCAGATCACAAATATCAAGGTCAACTGCTGCGACAATCCTGAAGAAAGCGTTGCGCAGGGGCTGATTAAAATCGTATCGGACAACGATTACAAACACCTGGCCTACAGCTTGAAATCCAGTATTTATAAATAGAGGACACAGGCATGAGAAGAAGAAGAAAAGCGCGCCGCCTCATACCGGCCAAATATATGCTGTGGTCTTTGTCCGTGCTGTGCGTGGCGGCAATGTTTGCCAGCTTTTTATTCGACGTGCAGTTTACGCCATTGAATACGGCGGCCGGTTATGTCTTTATCCCGATGCAGAAAGGCATTAATGAAATCGGAACATGGGTAAACGGCGTTGCGGACAACCTGGAAAAACTGCGCGATGTAATGGCCAGAAACGAAGAGCTGCAGGCACAGGTACACGAACTGACTACTGAACTGAGTACGTATAAAATGGAGCAGTACGATATTGAAGATATGCGTAAGCTGCTGGATCTGGATGAACAGTACAAATATGAAAAGATCGGCGCCAGTATTATCGGCAAAGACGCCGGGAACTGGTTTGATACGTTTATTATCGATAAAGGCTCTGAAGACGGACTGGAAGTTGATATGAATGTAATCGCCGGAAGCGGTCTTGTAGGCATTATTACGAATGTCGGCCCGAATTATGCAAATGTCCGTTCGATTATTGACGACCGCAACAGCGTCAGCGCAATGGTGCTGACCACTTCAGACAAGTGCTTTGTCAACGGCGATTTGGAAATGATGAGCGAAAAACAGGTAATCGGATTTTCAGATCTGACCGATGAAGACGGAAAAGCGGCAGTTGGCGACCAGGTTGTCACATCTTATACAAGCAGTAAATATGTGCCGGGCCTTTTGATCGGGCAGATCAACGAACTGAACACAGATCCGAATAATCTGACCAAGTCCGGGACAATTACGCCCGCTGTTGATTTTGAACATATCAAAAACGTACTTGTGATTTTAGATAAAAAGCAGTCTGTGCAGTCCAAAGATAACTAGTGATACCTGGCAGCGCAGGAACCGCCGTGCGAAGTGCATGGCTTAGGGAATGAAGGAATGAGAAGAAAAATTACTGTATTTATCGTGATATTTGTCTGTTTTTTACTGCAGACAACACTGTTTCAGGCGCTGGCATTTGCCTCAATCGCCCCAAATCTTCTGATTATCGTTGTATCGTCTTTCGGGTTTATGCGCGGACGCAAAGAAGGAATGTACATCGGATTTTTTACCGGGCTGGTTTTTGACGCCTTTTACGGAACGATCTTTGGCTTTTATGCGTTAGTGTTTATGTACGCGGGATACTGTAACGGCATGTTCCGCAAGTTTTTCTTTCCGGATGATATTAAGCTGCCGATGCTGCTGATCTCGGTCAGCGATATTGTCTATAATATTGCGGTCTATGTGTTAAAATTTATGTTTCGCGGGCAGTTCCATCTGGGTTACTACCTGCTGCATGTGATCATACCGGAACTGGTCTATACCGTCCTGATTATGATTTTTTTGTATCCGGTGTTGTTAACGATCAACCAAAAGCTGGAAGCTATCGAAAAAAGGAGTGGTATCAAGTTTGTATGAATATGATTCAATCAAAGATTTTTTAAAAAGTTTTTTCAAATCAAGGCTGCTTGTGCTGGTCCTGATTATTATTCTGATGGGCGGTACGCTGCTGCACCGCCTGTTCACACTGCAGATTGTGAACGGCGAATCCTATCAGAGCAATTATACTTTAAGAATCCGCAAAGAGCGGGTCTTAAACGGCACACGCGGCAATATTTTAGACTGTAACGGCAAGGTGCTTGCCTATAATGAACTGACATATAAAGTTACGCTCGAGGATAACGGCACTTACTCGAAAAGTTCCGAACGCAATGAAGCTTTAAACAGTATTATTGCAAGAGTGCTGGAAGTATTGGAAGAAAACGGAGATGACTTTGTCAATGATTTTAATATTCGTCTGAAAAAAAACGGTCATTATGCATTCCAGGTCGAAGGCACGCGCCTGATGCGGTTCCGTGCGGACATTTATGGAAAAAAGAAAATTGAGGATCTGGGTTGGGACAAAGAGCTGAAATATAATACGGCTGAGGCAACCGAAGAACAGATTATAGATTATCTGTGCAGTGAACGCTACGGCATTACCGACGGGGGCTATTCTCCGGAAATGGCGTATAAGATTATGGTCATCCGCTACGCGCTTGCGCAAAATGGTTATCAGAAATATATCTCTACCACAATCGCCACAGGTGTCAGCGACAAGACAATGGCTTATATCAAAGAAAACAAAGCCGATTTACAGGGCGTGGACATAGAAGAGGATTATATCCGTAAATATGATGACAGTCTGTATTTTGCTTCGATCATCGGCTATACGGGCAAGATCTCAACAGAAGAATACGAAGAACTGTCCAAGGAAAACGATTCCTACGCATTGACAGATGTTATTGGAAAATCAGGGATCGAACAGGTGATGGACGCAAAGCTGCAGGGGAAAAAAGGATCGGAAACGGTATTTGTAGACGTTATGGGCAAGGAGTTAGAGACGACAGATCATAAAGAACCGTCTGCCGGCAATAATGTCTATCTGTCCATCGACGCGGAACTGCAGAAGGCAGTATACCATCTGCTGGAACAGGAACTGGCCGGAATTTTATATAAAACAATAGAAAATATCCGGGAATATGTCAATACAACCGGGAATGCGTCGGATATTAAAATCCCGATTTACGATGTTTATTTTGCGCTGATTGACAACAATATTATTGATACGTCGCATTTTACACACAAAAAGGCAAGCACAACGGAACGGACGGTAGAGTCGATCTATCAGAGCCATTTTGATTCCGTCATTGCAAGAATCAAAGAGCAGTGCAATTCCCAGGCGCCGGAGGCATACCAGGCTGCGCCGGAAGAGTATCGGACGTATTACAGCTATATCATCCAGATGCTGCAGGATAATCATGTTCTGCGTACCGATAAGATCGATAAAATGGATGAAACGTATCTTGCCTGGACCAAAGAAGAGACGATCAGCTTAAAGGAATATCTTACCTACTGCGTGAACATGGGCTGGATTGATTATAATGTATTCCAGACTGAGGAAGAATATTCCGATTCTTCTGAAATTTACGCGGATCTGATCGAATATATCGTAACCGAACTGAAAAAAAACGAAGGATTTCAGAAAAAAATCTACCAGTACCTGATTAAACAGGATATGGTTACCGGCACGCAGCTGTGTCTGATTTTATATGACCAAAAGCTGATTAAAAAGGACGAAGAAAAACGTGCGCAGCTGGAAAACGGCTCGATTTCCGCATATGCCTTTTTAAAAGAGCGTATCCAGAACCTGGACCTTACGCCGGGACAGCTGGCGCTGGACCCATGTACGGCTTCCTGCGTGATTACAGACGTCAACACCGGAGAACTCAAAGCGCTTGTCTCTTATCCGGGGTATGACAATAATCTGCTGGCAAATACGGTAGACGCTGATTATTTTGCCAAGCTGCAGACGGATAACGCAAGGCCGCTTTACAACCATGCGACACAGGAGCGGACAGCGCCGGGTTCTACCTTTAAGATGGTAACCGCGACTGCCGGATTGACGGAAGGTGTCATTACGCCTTCCACAAAGATCAACAACCTTGGCAAATTCGAGCTGGTCGACAACGAGCCAAGGTGCTGGGCTTATCCGTCCAGACATGGCTGGATGGACGTTACAAACGCAATCCGTGTATCCTGTAACTATTTCTTTTATCAGGTAGGCTATGACTTAAGTCTGGTAGGCAGTACGTACAGCGACCCGACCGGAATCCGCAAAATCACAGATTATGCGGCTGCTTACGGGCTGGCGGATACAACTGGTATTGAAATACCGGAAAATAAACCGGAAATCGCAGACCAGTTCCCGGTTATGGCGGCCATCGGGCAGAGTAATCACAACTTCGCGACGGTACAGCTGGCCCGCTATGTCACCGCTGTCGCGAACAAAGGAACTGTGTACAACTATACGCTGTTAAAGCAGGTTACGGATAATAAAGGTAAAGTACTCAAAAAATATAAGCCATCGGTAAAAAATCAAATGGACAATATCGAGGAAAGCACCTGGAAAGCGATTCAAAACGGCAACCGTCTCGTAGTGGAAAATACAGCGGAATTCAAAGACTTCCCGATCGTAGCTGCCGGAAAGACCGGAACGGCCCAGCAGGTGCCTACGAGGGGCAATCACGCGCTGTTTGTCGGCTACGCTCCGTTTAAAAAGCCTGAAATTTCCATTGTGACCAGAATTGCCTATGGTTATACGTCCCACAATGCCGCGGATGTGTCCGCGCAGGTCTTAAAATATTATTTTAACCTGGAGGATAAGGACGAGCTGCTGAATGGGAAAGCAACAAATGTCAACAATACAACGAATGGATTTACCGATTAGCAGGAAAGGAGGATGTGGGTTTGACACAGGCAGTCGTTATTAAAAGTAAATCATACGGGATTCATCTTGTACTGAACCCGGATGTTACCTTTCAGGAGCTGTTGGAAGCAGTCATTGAAAAATTTGCGGATTCCGGCGCGTTTTTTAAAAACGCGAATATCGGAATCTCGTTTGAAGGCTATGCGCTGACTCCGGAACAGGAATATGAACTGATCGCCGTGATCGAAGCGCATACGAGTATTAATATCATCTGTATTATGGACCATGAACAGGAGCAGGTACAGGAGGCGTGTCTGCTGCAGCAGACTGAAGCGCTGATCCGCGAGAGAGTTACGAACCATGCCCTGTTCCGCTATGGTTCCTTAAAGCCCGGAGAAGACCTGCAGGTAGACGCGGGGCTTGTCATTATCGGAAATGTCCCAAAAGGCGCGAAAGTTACGGCGGCGGGCAGCCTGATCGTATTCGGCGCGCTGGACGGGTTTGCACATGCTGGTTCGTACGGGGATCTGGCTGCGTACATAGCAGCATTATCTATAGACACAGGACAGCTCCAGATTGGGCGCATCCTGTATATTCCGCCGGAAAACAGCGGAAAGAAAAAAGGCGGCCTGTTACGCCGCAAAAAAAACGGAGATACCTTTACACCGCAGATAGCGCGTGTCCGTGACGGACATGTCATAATGGAGCCTTGTACAAAAGATTTATTGTAATTGTTTGTGATTCATAAATCAGGAGGATTCTTATTATGTGTGAAGTAATTGTAATTACATCAGGAAAAGGCGGCGTAGGCAAGACGACAACTACGGCAAATGTCGGATGCGCGCTTGCGATGCTTGGAAAAAAAGTCGTACTGATTGATACGGATATCGGCCTGCGTAACTTAGATGTCGTGATGGGCTTGGAAAACCGCATTGTATACAATCTGGTCGATGTGATCAAAGGCAGCTGCCGTCTCAAGCAGGCGCTTATCAAAGACAAGCGCCATCCGACCCTTTTTCTGATACCTTCCGCACAAACTTGTGATAAAACTGCAGTCACACCGCAGCAGATGAAAAAACTGACGGATGAACTGCGGGAGGATTTTGATTACATACTTCTGGATTGTCCTGCCGGAATTGAACAGGGATTTCAAAACGCAATTGCAGGGGCAGACCGGGCAATTGTCGTTACAACGCCGGAAGTGTCTGCGATCCGCGACGCAGACCGCATTATCGGGCTGCTGAAAAATGCGCAGATGCCAAAGATCGAGCTGTTAATTAACCGGGTGCGTATGGATATGGTGCGCCGCGGTGATATGATGTCGTTAAAAGACGTCTGTGAGATTCTGCCGATTCCTTTGGTCGGCGCCGTACCGGATGATGAAAATATCGTAATCTCTACGAATCAGGGGGAACCTCTGTCCGGGCTGGATTCTATGTCCGGGCAGGCATACCATAATATCTGCCGCCGGATTGACGGGGAACAGCTGCCAATCATGGACCTGAACCAGAAAAAGGTATGGTTCCAGCGTTTCCGCGGCTTGACAAAACGTGTATAGGAGGCGGTGTTATGAGATTTTTACGATTTATTTTCCGGAGAAATTCCAAGGACGTGGCGATGGACCGCTTAAAGCTGCTTTTGATTTCAGACCGGACGGACTGTTCCGCGGATATGCTGGAAATGATCAAAAATGATATTATACAGGTGATTTCCAAATATATGGAGATCGATACCGAAGGGCTGGATATCCAGATCACGCGGACGACTTCGCCGACGCATAACGGCAGCGTTCCGGCGCTGTATGCGAATATTCCGATTTTATGTGTCAAGCATCAGCCGGAATACCAGTAACCGTTACGGTTACGCATGGTATCGTTACCATAAGCAATTATTTTTACATAAAGAACTGTCAGCAGTTTTTCTCAATCTCTGACTGGCAGTTCTGAAATGAGAAAGCCTGGAGATGATTAGATGTTTAAAATGTATTCTTTTCGTAATTACCGGATACGCCTGTGTCTGTATGTCATTGCCGTCACAGTGATCGGTATCCTGGTCGTCGGAAGCGCCAGGCAGTCCCTGCAGGATCGTCAGATCCTGGGGATGGGGCTTGGTCTGGGATGTATGCTCGTACTTTCTTTGTTCGATTATTCCTTCCTGTTAAAGCTGACATGGCCGATGTATGTGGTGAATATCGGGCTGCTGATCGCCGTAATTCTCAAGGGGGAAAGTTCCCATGGGCAGAGCAGATGGCTGTTGATTGGCCCCCTGCAGTTTCAGCCGTCGGAATTATCCAAAATTGTGGTAATCTTGTTTTTTTCCGCGTTTTTTATGCGGTATCAGGAGCAGATCAGTACCTTCCGGGCGCTGGCTGTCTCATGCATACTTGCCGCAGTCCCTCTAGGGTTAGTGTTAAAGTCAGATTTATCGACGACTATAGTAACTACATTAATTTTTATTACCCTCTTGTTTGTTGCCGGAATAAGTTATAAAATAATTGGAGGGGCGGCTGCCGTCATACTCCCGGCATTTCTCGTAGTTTTGTATCTGATTATGCAGCCGGATCAGGAAATTATCAAAGGCTACCAGCTGCGCAGAATTCTTGCCTGGCGTTATCCGCAGAAATACCCGGATGACGCATACCAGCAGCAGAACTCGATTATGGCGATCGGTTCCGGGCAGCTATGGGGCAAAGGTCTTAACAATGATAACTTTGACTCCGTAAAAAACGGCAATTTCATTTCAGAACCACATACCGATTTTATCTTTTCCGTTGCCGGAGAAGAAATGGGATTTGTTGGCGCTGCCGCGATTATCATACTGCTGATGCTGATCGCGCTGGAATGTATATTTATCGGCAGGAAAGCAAAAGACCTGGCCGGGAGACTGATCTGCTGCGGCATGGCGGCGCTGGTCGGTTTCCAGAGTTTTGTCAATATTTCGGTAACAACCGGGCTTTTGCCAAATACCGGGCTGACGCTTCCGTTTGTCAGTTACGGCCTGACGTCGCTGGTAACCTTGTATATAGGAATAGGTATTGTACTGAATGTGGGTTTGCAACCGAAAAAATACTAAGTGGGGGTGATATACAAAATGAATATCGGATTGATCGCACACGACTCGAAGAAAAAACTGATGCAGAATTTTTGTATTGCGTACCGGGGAATTTTGTGTAAAAACGCACTATTTGCAACAGGCACGACCGGGAGACTGATCGAAGAGGTAGCCAACCTTTCGATCCACAAATATCTGGCCGGTCATTTGGGAGGCGCACAGCAGTTAAGCGCACAGATTGAGCAGAATGACATTGATCTTGTTATTTTCCTGCGGGACCCAATGACCCCGAAATCACACGAGCCGGATGTCAACAACGTCGTAAAACTTTGCGACACCTACAATATTCCGCTGGCAACCAACCTTGCCACGGCAGAGTTATTGATCAAATCATTAGACAGAGGGGATCTTGAGTGGCGTGAAATGTACAGATAAACAAAGGCGGTTTCGCTTTGCAGCCTTTGCCGCAGCAGGCATTTTGCTTTTTAGCGGCTGTGGAACCAAAACATATGAGATGGAACATCCTTATGATGTATACGGAACTTCCATCCATTACGAACAGCCGTCAGCAGGCGAAGCAGGCCTGTCCGCAGCGCAGGGACTGACGCCTGCCGGGAACATTCCATTTTTCGCGCAGGATTTGTGTATCAGTGAAAGCGCAACCACTGCATCCGGTACCTTGGATGCGTCCGCAGCCGAAGCCGCAGGCGTCTTTCACCTGGATGAGAAAACGGTTCCCTACGCAAAAAATATTTTTGAAAAATTATATCCGGCCAGTACGACCAAAATACTTACCGCGTATGTCGCGCTTAAACACGCGGACCTGAATGATACCATCACGGTAAGCGAGCAGGCTGCCAGCCAGGCAGGAGATTCTTCTGTCTGCGGCCTGCGCGCAGGCGACAGGCTGTCGCTGCGCCAGCTTCTGTACGGTCTGCTGTTAGAAAGCGGAAATGATGCTGCGGACGCTATCGCGCAGCATATCTCAGGCAGCGCGGAAAGCTTTGCGGCGCTGATGAATGAAGAAGCCGCTGCGCTGGGCGCAACAAATTCTCATTTTACAAATCCGCACGGACTTCATGACGAGGAGCATTATACTTGTGTCTATGATCTGTATCTGCTGCTGAACGCGGCGCTGCAGTATGAAGAATTTGAAACAATCACGCATACGGCAAAATATACCGCATCCTACCAGGATGCGTCCGGCGCTTTAGTAACGCAGGAATGGGAAACAACGGACAAGTTCTTAAACGGTGAGATACAGGCGCCAGAGGGCGTTACTGTGCTTGGCGGAAAAACGGGGACTACGAACGCGGCGGGGTATTGTCTGGCGCTTTATAGTAAGAATGCGCAGGCACAGCGGGTGATTTCGATTGTGATGAAAGCGGACAGCAGCGAGCATCTTTATACGCTGATGGGCGAGCTGATGAAACAGTGACAAAGCAGCTTTGGCTGTGCAGACCATTCTTATGTATATTTTGGTAAGTACGTATTTTTAGAAATAGCGGTTGTATTTTAGTTAAAAGTATTTTATAATAATCCTATCAAATCTGGAAAGCTTCAGAATATCAGCTAAATGTCAGCTAATAACATGCAGGAGGAGAAAAGCAATGGTGGAAATTATTTGTGGCGAAAAAGGAAAAGGAAAGACAAAATATCTGCTGGACAAAGCAAATACAGCGATCAAAGACGCGCAGGGGAACGTGGTGTATCTGGATAAGAGCCAGAAGCATATGTACGAATTAAATAATAAAATTCGTCTGATCAATGTAACAGACTTTCCGGTATCCAATTGTGATGAATTTCTGGGGTTTATCTGCGGTATTGTATCACAGGATCATGATCTTCAGGAGATGTATCTGGACAGCTTCGTGACGATCGCAGGACTTAAGGAAGACCAGCTGCAGCATGCGATTGAAAAGCTGGACATTATCAGCGAAAAATATAATGTAAAGTTTATTTTAAGCATCTCAAAAGATGAGCATGCTCTGCCAGAATGTGCAAAAGCAAAGGTTATTATTTCTCTGTAAAGGCTTTTGCGAACAGAACTGCAAGCAGAAATGACCAAAAGAAATCCAGCCCTCTGCAATTCGCTACAGCCTTTGATACAGCTGCTTGGAATCAGATGGGCTGGATTTAGATTATGCCTGATCCATCGAGCGGATGCGTCCATAGACGCTGAGCAGGTATAATCCGCCAATTCCAACAAAGGCATATACGATTCTTGAAAGCCAGGACATGTTTCCAAAAAGGAACGCTACCAGGTCAAACCTGAAAAATCCGATCAGGCCCCAGTTGATGGCGCCGATAATGACCAGTGTAAGCAGCGTATAGTCTAAAAATTTAGAATTCATAACAATTACCTCCTTTTTGGTTAGTATGGACCGTTATAGAAGTTTCATACAGGAAAATTCCGGTAACGAATGCAAACGAGTAAAAAATGGATAAAAACGAATCAAAATAAAAGTATAAAAGCGATGATCCGTTGGATACAAATATTTTCAGAAAGAACAGGATATTACATTGGCAGGAAGGAAGAGAAGAAGGAAGAAGAATATTGTCCGCTTTCCAGGCGGAATGCATTTAAATATTGGGATCATTGTATTTTTATTTATTGCTTTTTATATGGTCTACCATATGTACAGCTACCTGACCGCTGTGCATATCCAGGCGTATGAGGTCGAAGAAGGGACGATTGAAGTCAATACTTCCTATACCGGGCTGATTTTACGTAAGGAAACAGTTGTGACCGCAGAGCAGAGCGGAAGTCTGGATTATTATCTGAAAGATCATACGAAAGCGGCAAAAGGGACGCTGCTGTGTTCTGTAGATGAAAACGGGAATATATCCGACCGGCTGAATGAAGCTGCAGATTCCCAGGCGGTTTTGACGAAGGAAAATCTGGGAGGGATTCACGCTCTGGTGCGGGATTATGTGAAGGGATATCAGGACAGCGCTTATTTTACCACTTATAATTTTAAATCCGACCTAAGCGGTCAGCTGATGGAAGCGCTGAATCTGGGGGCGTTAAATGCTATTTCAGAATATACCGAATTTGCCAGGGACAATCAGACTTTTCATCTGTATCGGGCACAAGAACCCGGGGTTGTCGCTTATTATACAGATGGAATGGAAAATCTTACAATGGATACGCTGACGGAAGAGTCTTTTGACCAGTCCGCACATAAGAAGGCCAGCTTAAAAACAGAAGATACGGTGGAGAGCGGACAGCCGCTTTACAAGCTGATTACCCAAGAGGACTGGCAGATTGTAGTCAGGCTGGATGCCGCGATGAAAAACGAACTTCAGGGCGGTGAAGTGATACAGATCCGGTTTAAGGAAGACCAGACGACCGCATGGGCCAATTATACAATCGAGCGGAAGAATGGTCAGGATTATTTGCTTCTAAGTCTGCATAACGGCATGATCCGGTATGCAAATGAACGTTATATCGATATCAATATCCTGCTGGAGCAGCAGACCGGTTTGAAGATTCCAAACAGCGCAATTACGACGAAAACATTTGAGCTTGTGCCGAATTCTTATTTTACAACGGATCAGGCATCCGGACAGACTGGACTTTTGGTAGAACATCAGAAAGAAAACGGCACGTATACCGAAGCGGAATTTGTTCCGGCAACTGCCTATTATATTGATAAAATGGAAGACGACAACGGCAATGAGGATGCGAACCGGGAAAATTGGATGACGTATATTTCACAGGAAGAGATCAAGCGGGGCGACCGGATTGCAAGAGCAGGTTCTACGGACCGTTATGAAATTGTCAAAACAGCCAAGCTCAAAGGCGTCTACAATATCAACCGCGGATATGCCGTGTTCCGGCTGATTCAGGAACTGTTCAGCAATGACAATTATACGATTGTGTCATCCGGAACGACTTACGGGGTTACGCAGTATGACCATATCGCACTTGACGGAGCTTCAGTAGAAGAAGGACAAATGATCTCCACACATTAAAAACAAACAGATGCAGGAAACCGTTGAACAGGGATCCATAAATCAAAAAAATCAGGAAGGGAGTTGATATTATGTTAAAAGATAATTTGATAAATGTTGAAACAACGATACAGACAGCGTGTGAGAAAGTTCACAGACGCCGCTCGGAAATAACGCTGATCGCGGTCAGCAAGACAAAACCAGTCGAAATGCTGCAGGAGGTGTATGACGCAGGCGTGCGCGACTTTGGGGAGAATAAAGTACAGGAGATTTGTGAGAAATATGACAAACTGCCGCCGGATATCCGCTGGCATATGATCGGACATCTGCAGCGCAATAAAGTAAAATATATTATTGATAAGGTGTGTATGATCCATTCCGTGGATTCATACCGTCTGGCGGAAGAAATTAATATCCAGGCTAAAAAGCGCAGGATCGTTATGCCGGTGCTGATGGAAGTAAATATCGCAGGAGAGCAGACAAAATACGGCGTGTCCAAAGAAGATGCAATTCTGCTCGCACAGGAGATGTCCCATCTGGACAACCTGCATGTACAGGGGCTGATGGCAGTCGCTCCATATGTCGAAGATCCAGAAGATAACCGCAAATATTTTCAACAAATCCGAAAATTAGCTGTTGACATTCAGCGCAAAAACATAGATAATATAGACATGCATGCTCTTTCCATCGGTATGACGGGAGATTATGCCGTAGCAATTGAGGAAGGCGCTACGATGGTGCGTGTGGGAACTGGCATTTTTGGTGAAAGAGATTATAGTATTAGGAGAGATATATGAGTTTAGTAGATTCCCTTTTAAATGTAATGCATATGAACCCGGATGATGATGAAGATTATTATGATGATTATTATGATGACGAAGAGGAAGAAGAAGTAGCGCCGAAGCGGCGCCGCAGTCAGCCCAAAGAAACGGAAGAGACAAGCTATAAAAATGCGGGAGGCAACCAGCCGATTGATATTAACCGCAACAGGGAGCGTGTCGCTGCAAAATCCAGCAATAAAGTAACGCCGATGCGTCCTTCTTCCAAAAAGTCGTCTTCTTCAGGACTGGAAGTCTGTGTGATTAAGCCAACGGCTTTTGAAGATGCCAGGGAGATTACCGAAACGCTGCTGATGAACCGCCCGGTGATTTTAAATGTAGAAGGGCTGGATGTGGATATCGCACAGCGGATCATTGATTTTTCGTCTGGTTCCTGTTTTGCGATCAGCGGAAATTTGCAGAAAATATCCAATTACATATTTATTATTACGCCAGCCAATGTGGAGATTTCTGGTGATTTTCAAAGTTTGATTGATTCCTATGACCAGACATCTATCCGCATGGAGTATTAGGAAGGAACAGCTATGGATCAGGAAACAGCATATTTAAAAAAGCGTTTGACCGATTTATCCAGACGGGCGGAACAGAAAAATATCGTAACTTTCAGTCATTTTTTAAATTTGAATGAGTTAAATATCTTACACCAGTCCGTGCGGGAACTGCACAGTTCTTTTGAGACATTCGGTGGTTATGAACAAGCAGAGCGTCAGATGGCAGCCTTTATCCCTGATGCTCTTTCTTATGTGTGGGAATATCCGATACGTACGGTCAGACTTGCGCCGTCGCACCGTAAATTCGCGGAAGACCTGACGCATCGCGATGTACTGGGCGCTTTGATGCATCTTGGTATCAAGCGGGAAACGCTGGGCGATATCCTGCTGCCGGAAGACGGCATCTATGTGTTTTGTGCGGATGCGGTCGCGGATTATCTGACGGACAACTGCACGAAAATCCGCCATACGACGGTAACTGCAGCGCTGATTGACGCGCAGGACTTTCACTATGAGCCGAAACGAATGGAAAAAGATGGGATCGTTGCTTCACTGCGCCTGGATACGGTTCTCGCTGACGTCTGTAAATTATCACGGTCTGCCGCTCAAAAAAGGATTTCGGAAGGCAGCGCCTTTCTCAATTCCAAAAAAATTCTGCAAAATGATTATCTTTGTCAGGAAGGGGATCTGCTGTCTGTGCGCCACTATGGAAAATTTCAGATTCAATCCGTGGGACAGGTAACAAAAAAGGGCAGGATCAAGTATCGTTATGATGTTTTTGTATAAAAGGGAGGTTTGATGCAGATGGAAGCAAAATCGAAGGGGAGAAGTATCGCTGCATTTGCAATCAGCGTTGTTGCATTGATTATTTTAGATCAAATTACAAAACTGGCGGCACAGAATCTGCTGCGCGGGCAAGATGCATATCGTATCATTCCTGGCGTTTTTGAACTGCAGTACCTGGAAAACAGAGGTTCCGCATTTGGGCTGCTGCAGGGGCAGCGGGTGTTTTTCGTCGTTATGGCGGGGCTGATGGTGTTCATCATTCCTTATGTGTATTATCAGATTCCGCTGACCAGGCGTTTCTGGTATCTGCGCGTGATCGCCTGCCTGTTTCTTGCCGGTGCAGTTGGAAATGCGGTCGACCGGCTGATCCATGGTTATGTAATAGATTTCTTTTATTTTTCTCTGATTGATTTTCCTATTTTTAATGTAGCGGATATTTATGTGACGGTATCTACGTTTTTGCTGATTATTTTGATGCTGTTTTACTATCAGGATGAAGATTTTGAACAGATCCATATTTTTTTCAAATAAATTTTTCTAAGTAAATGGGGGATAGGGAAATGCCGGTCGAACAGACTTTTGAAGTGTATGCGGAATATGAAGGAACGAGGCTCGACCGCTTTTTGGCGGTGATTTATCCGGAGCTGTCCAGAGCCTTTTTTCAAAAACTGATCCGTTCCGGCCAGGTACAGCTGTCTGGAAAAATCTTAAAACCAAGCTATTGTGTCAAAGAGGGTGATCTGATTACCGTCCAAGTACCGCCTGCGGTCGGCATTGAGATCCAGGCGGAGGACCTTCCGCTGGATATTTTATATGAAGACCGTGATCTGCTGATTGTGAATAAGCCCAAAGGAATGGTCGTGCATCCGGCGCCGGGGCATTATACGGGAACGCTTGTAAATGCTGTTTTGTATCACTGCAGGGACCAGCTGTCTGGGATTAACGGGGAAATCCGTCCGGGAATCGTGCATCGGATTGACAAAGATACGACGGGTTCTTTGGCCGTATGTAAAAATGATTTTGCGCATGGCAGGCTGGCAGAGCAGTTAAAGGCTCATTCTGTCACAAGACGTTACCGCGGAATTGTGATTGGATGTCCGAAAGAAGACTGCGGAACGATCCAGGCCGCGATCGGCAGAGATCCGAAAAACCGTCTGCGCATGGCCTGCAATGTGAACAGCGCAAGGCCGGCAGTGACACATTACCGCGTGCTGGAGCGGTTTGCAAAGCATGCGTATGTGGAATTCGAGCTGGAGACCGGAAGGACCCATCAGATCCGTGTACATATGGCGGATCTTGGGTATCCTTTGCTGGCAGATCCGTTGTACGGACCTGCAAAATGCAGCATCCGGGGATTGCAGGGGCAGTGTCTGCATGCGATGACGCTTGGATTTATACATCCGCGGACAGAGGAATATGTAGAATTTTTGGCGCCACTGCCAGAATACTTTGAAAAACTTATCCGTTCTCTCTAAGCTGCACCATTTTTGCTGCCTGCCGTCTTCTCGCATCTGCCTGTGCCGCGTAATGTTTTCTGGTTGTATTGACATCTTTGTGTCCCAGTACATCCGCTACAAGATAAATATCCCCGGTTTCCTGGTACAGATTCGTACCAAAGGTACTGCGCAGCTTATGCGGAGTAATGCGTTTGACGGTCGTTACGAGCTGCGCATATTTTTTGACCAGTTTTTCTACGGAACGCACACTCATACGTTTGCGCTGCATCGATAAAAACAGCGCGTTCGCGTGGCCTTCTGCGGCTTCAGTCTCATTGCGCACATCCAGATAATTGAGTAGTGCGTCTGCGACTTCATCGTTAAAGTAGACGATTACTTCAGCGCCGCCTTTGCGATGCACCTTTACACCGTTATTTTTAAAGTCCACATCATTTCGGTCAATGCCGACGCATTCGGATACACGGATACCAGTGCCAAGCAGGAGCGAGAGCAGTGCAAGGTCGCGCAGCTTTGTCTGTTCATGATAAGCAAGCTGGTGTGCAGTCAGTTTTTCTCCGGATTCCACTTCATCCAAGAGCATCGCCACTTCATCCACATCCAGGCGGATAATCTCCTTTTCATGCAGTTTCGGCGTCTTTACAAGATCAGGCGGATTAGTCTGAATCATCTGCTTGCGGAAGAAGTAGTTGTAGAAACTGCGAAGACTTGCCAGCTTTCTGGAAATCCCGCGTTCGTCGTTGGTGTGTTCTACACCGTCCTTGGTATAGACTTTTAAGTAGTTTAAGTATTCCTCGATATCTAACGGTGTGATCAGATCTAAAAAAGAAATCGGGATATTTTGGATCTCATATTTTTTACATGCCGGATTATTTTCCTGTAAAAACGAAAAAAAGATGCCCAGGTCATATGCGTACGCAAGACGTGTGCGGGAAGAAGTCGTATGCTCCGTCCCAAGGAAAAACTCCTGGCAGAATCTTGGAAGTTCTTTTGCCATAGCACGCAGTTTTAACTCGTTTTCTTTTTTTATTTGATCATGATATGATTTTTCCATAGATGGAAACCTGCCTTTCTGGCCAGTCATCAAAACGGGCTGACTGGATTGCTGTAAACATGCGGTTTTTGATACCTGGATTTTCCGTGTTCAAAGTCCGCAGCAGCTCTTTGACATACTGCCTTTTGGTATGTCCGTCTGCAGGGCAGGGATTTTGAACGGCCGGAATGCTGTATTTTTTCTGAAAACCCGTCAGCTCCGCTTCCGGAACATAGAGCAGCGGCCGGATTAACGTTAAGCCCGTCCGCTCCCAGCACGTCTTCGGGGAAAAAGAGTGGAAGCGCCCTTCATAAAACAAAGACATCAGCATTGTTTCGATTAAATCGTCCCGATGATGTCCGTAAGCCACTTTATTGCATCCATGCCGGACAGCCGCTTCATTTAGCGCGCCCTTACGCAGTTTTGCGCAGAGCGAACAAGGATTTTCTGTGGGATTGTGCTGAAATACAATCGTACGGATCTGCGTATCAATTACTTCATAAGGAACTTCCAGTTCTTTACAGAAGTCTTTGACCGGTTCCAGATGAAAATCTTCAAATCCGGGATGAACCGTAAACGCGGTTAACGTAAACTGCTTCGGGTAAAATCGCTGCAGCTGTTTCAGGGCATACAAAAGCGTAAGAGAATCTTTGCCTCCTGAAATACCTACAGCAACTTTATCCTGATTTTCCAGCAGATGATAGTCATCTACAGCCTGGCGGACATAGCTGAGCAGACGTTTTTGATCCATTTATTGTCTCCTTTTTTATTTTTGCAACAGTTCAGATACCTCATGGAACTGTTCTTTTTTATTTTACCATAGATCCGGTTTTGCTTCAATGAAAAAGAAAAGATCGCAGAGATTTCGCTTTTAGTATTTATATTTATTCAATTATAGATTTTTAAAGAATAGGGATAAAAAGAAGAATGCC
>VSNY01000289.1 GCA_009774535.1 Lachnospiraceae bacterium | reverse complement strand
TGTTTCAATCAATGCTCCGCTCATCATATCACCTACGCCTTTCTGCACATTCTCGTATTTCTGTGCAATCTCTTTAACCACATCGCCGGAAAGCTCTATGATTGTGCGTTTGTCAAACGCCCCGATCACTCCCTGCTGTTCCAGTTCATCAAGCCTTTCTAAAATTTTCTGATACTCCGCCTTCAATTCTGCCAGTTTCTGCTCATTACTATTATACTCTGGAAAGCCTTTCTCATGTGAAAAAATATAAAACGGAATCAACATCAGCAGCCTCTTTTCAAAAATATCGTCCAGCGAATACGCCTGTACTTTCATAATCGGCACATCATACTGAACTGTTCCGCCCGGTGTAACAATCACATATTTCATTTTATCCGGTGTTTTTTGGTAAGTCCGAAGATACAGAACAGCAGTATTGGGAAATGTCACTGTCAGCGTTTCCTCCGTAACCTTACCCTCATCAAGCGCTATCTGCGCATCATACTCAAAAAGCCTTATGGTGATTCTTCCGTCCGGCAGACTGCTTTCGCACTCTACATGGTATTTCTTTGGTATTTTTCCAAAAACCGTAAAATTCGTGTCCGTAATCCGTTCCCTGTCCGCTTCATCCTGCTGGTCTAAAAAATGTTCATTGGGAAAAAAACGGATTTCTTCCTTCCCTGTATATGTTTCACTGAAAATCTCATTGATTACGGGGATAATCAGCTTCCGGCAGTCATTCAGGATTGTCCGGAATGCCCCGTCATATATATTTGCCATATCTTAATCCCTTCCTTTTTGTGCCTTTATCATATCATTTTTTCACCTCAAATTCAACAGTATTTCACGTTGGTTCATCCCTCAATATGCCTGTAGCATTCTCCATATTCTTGCTGCCTTTATCTGTCCGGTAATTTTTCCCCGAAAAGGCAACAGGAACACACCTCTCCATGATGCGGTCATAAATGCGCCCATGTTCCAAATCTGCCGGATTCTGCAATTCTTCCAGTGACAGGTTTGTTGTAATAATAAACGGTTTTCCGCTTTTGTAACGTTCATCAATTACAAGATAAACTGTTTCCAGCACATAGGGAGTGTCACGCTCCACGCCTAAGTCGTCAATAATAAGGAGCTGGTAGTGGTTCAGGTTTTTCAGGTACTCATTTTTTTCGCCGCTGTATAACCCTCCGAGTGCATTTAACAGTTTCGGGAAACTCGTCATCAGCACAGGGATATTCTTCTCCATGAGCGCATTTGCAATACAGCCTGCAAGGAATGTTTTTCCCGTCCCCACATCGCCCCAGAACAATAACCCCTGTCCGTTTTTTTGAAATTCTGCAAAATGCCCCACATAACGGTGCGCATATCTGGCGCAAAGGTGCGTTTCGTCACAGTTTGCGAATGTATATCCATAAAATGTTCTGTCCTGCAGACCTGCGCTTTTCAGCCTTGAAATACCCTCCATCAGCTCCTTGTCTTTCCGTTTCTGTTTTTCTTTCTCCAATTCCTCCGATTTGCACCTGCACAGACAGGAAGGCTTCATGGTGCGCCCCATCAGCTTTACGACCGTCTGCTTTTTTGAGCGGCATTTCCCGCACATCAGAAGCCCGGTGTCAGCATCAATATAATCACCACTCTCTGCAATACCATCCTGAATAAGTCCGGCAAGCATATCCGTAACCGCCGCCTACATATCTGTTCCTTTCATAAACTCTCCCCCTCCTTAAAACTGCCATTATAGGAATACCCTTTCCCTTTTTCCTGTTCTTTCTTCATGACTGCCTTTTTCCAACATTCCATAGTGGCTAAATGGTTTTTATATGTCTTTCCGGTATAAGCCATGTATTCTGACAAATGCTCTATCATTGATTGGTAATCTGCCGGAAAGTCGCTTTTGAGCGTTTCCATCTCCTTATCTGTAAGAATGACATTTTCATATCTGCCATAAAAACATATTCGTTTATCCTCCCTCATAAGTGCGTGTGCGTCTTTTTCTCTCTCACTCTCTTTTATATAATCTCTGTTCTCTATACTCTTATCTCTAATCTCTGGCGGACAAAATCGGGACACAGGCGGGACATTGTCCCAACTCTGTCCAATTCCCATATTTGTATCCGCCAAAAGCGGCGTGTTGCCTTCCGCTTTCTTCCTGCGGTATCTTGCCTTACGTTCCCCCTCAGATGAACCTTTTCCGGTCATCTGCTCGATTTCCGGCATATAGTAGGTGTCATCTTCCTGCACTACTACAAGACCAAGCTGCATGAACGCCCGCATCGCCCTCTCAACAGTGCCTACCTCATGCCTTGTAAGCAGTGCGATCATCTCCGCAGAAAGCGGCGTCATCTCGTTTAAGAGCAGTTTCCCGTTATGCTGTAAAGACTTCAAATACAGTTTGAGCAGGATATTCACATACAAAATGCCGTCCTTTGAGCCTTCCAGCACAACAATCTCACGCTGGTCAAAAAAATCCTCCTTGAGTTTGAGGAAATAATATTTCTTATTCTCTGCCATAATTGCCCCTTTCCTTTTTTGCTCTTTTTTTCTCCCCAAGATTGGGAAGTATTTCTTTCTGTTTTTCTCTGCCCCTTTGTACCATTGCCGCCTTGTCTGCAATCTCCGCAGGTTCCCCAAGAATGATGTCATTCTCCGCTAAATCGTGCCTTATCTTTGCACTTTGCGCTTTCAGTCCGTCAAGTTCCTTCTTCCATGTTTTTGGAAGCAGCTTATCCGTACCGCTCATATTTTTCAGCCCTGTGCGGTAGGAGAGGGCAGTTTCAATCTTATCCGCATTTTTGTCATAATAAGACTGTTTCTGCCTGCCGGAAAGATTTTCATACTTTTTCAGGTACTCCGAATACGGCTTGTAGGCTTGATAAATGTCTACGATATTGGACATCTTTTTCAGCTTTGCATTTAATTCACGTTGGTTGTGAATGTTGTCGCTCCGCCGCTTTTTAGTATCCTCTGCCAGTTTCCGCAAATCTTCAAGAGTTTCAATCTTATGTGATTGGAGAAACGCCACCATTACAGAAAAATCTTTTACAT
>VSNY01000288.1 GCA_009774535.1 Lachnospiraceae bacterium | reverse complement strand
GGGCCTGTTTTTAACCAGAAAACCGAAAATCAAGCAACTTGACACTAATATACCACAAAGCCGAGTGGTGTTGTAAAAAATGTGCCTAAAAGGGGTGGTAAATGACAATTTACACTGGTTTTGTGATTAATCTATCGAAAATTACACGGAATTCATACGAAATATAGACGAAAGAAAAAGTTAGTGATAGTAATTTGCGCCAGTAATGATATAATATAAAAAACGCATAGGATTCTGTGAGTTTGGAGGTAGAAAAGAATGTCAACTTTGGAAAAAACGATAAACCTGTTACATGCCCTGCCGGAAAGTCAGGTAGAAGTGATATACAGCTTTGTACAGTTTCTCAGTTCACAGCAGAAAATAGAAAAGCCGGTCGTGGAGGAATCTCTGGATGATATTTTTCAAAATCTGGTAGGCGTTTTGCCGGATACGGGGAAAACGCTGGAAGAATACAGGGAAGAAAGGATACGGGAAAGATATGAAACTGCTGATTGATACCAACGTGATCCTTGACATGGTTTTTCATAGGAAGGGCTGCGATGATTCCATGAAACTGTTCAGGAAGATCAAGGATTATGGGTATGTCGCATATATAACGGCATCTTCCGTGACAGACCTCTTTTATATTACTCGCAAAGTACTGCATGATACGGAACAGACATATGCGGTGATGGAAAATATATTTAAGCTGGTAACTGTCTTATCCGTGACGGAAAAAGATATCATGGATGCATTTGGACGGAAGTGGAAAGACTTTGAGGATTGTGTACAGTATATGACTGGAAAAAACAGTGGGGCAGATTTTATCATTACGGTGAACAGGGGGGATTTTGAAGATGTCTTGCTGCCAGTAAGAACACCGGCTGAATGGCTGGAGGAAGCCGGAATGTGATAAAAATTTCATATAGGAACTGCGGTCAGGATGCTTAGAGTGTAAAAACCAGAGCATCCTTTTTTACATCGGATAAGAAATGACCAGAAGGGTTGTTTTAATGCAACAGGACGGGATTTTTCGGTAGCGCATTTTGCCGGGGATAGCGATATTCGTAAAGAATTTCGGAGGGAAAACATGCAGGAAAGCATCTGCCGGATTTCTTACGGGATGTAAGACCTGACGCCGCAAGTCTTTTTTCGCTGCATTCTGATGAATGGGCGGCGTTTGCGGCGTAAGGTGTTCCATCCCGCTGGTATATAGGGGGACAGATTTTTGTGATAGGACAGCCATAACGGGAAATAGAATATAGAAAGGCGGCCAGGGGGCAGGATATGGAACTGACAAGGGAAAAGTTACAGGAGATGGCGGCTGTGGATATACGGAGCGTGGATATTAACAGCCTGACGGATTTAAGGGATATTGTGGTTGACACGAAAAAGCCTGTCGCCCAGAAGCTGGCTTCTTTTGCGGCGCAGACGAATAACGTATACGTCCATCGGATCGGGGACTATATCGTGAAAGTGCGCTTTATGGAAGAAGGGCCGACTATTGACGATAAGATGGAGGAATATTTAAGGCGGCTTGCGGAGATACACATTTGAAGCTGATTCTCCTTGAAAGAAGGGAAAGTTATGTTAATCTAAAGTCAGGACTTGATTCAGTGGAAGCCCTGGCTTTTAGGTATGAGCGGGATAACGGCTATCCTTGTTAGCTAATATAAAGTCAGGGGTGATACAGTTGAAAGAAAAACAATTCTATGCGGCCATGTACCTCCGTCTTTCAAAGGATGACGAGGACAGGGGCAGTTTCAATAAGTCCGAGAGCAACAGCATCGGAAACCAGAGGGAACTTATCAAATCATTCTTAAGGGAGCAGCCGGACATAGAGCTATACGACATCTATGTGGACGACGGCTTTTCAGGGAGCAATTTCGACAGGCCAGAATTTAAGAGGATGATCGGCGACATTGAGGCAGGCAGGGTGAACTGCGTGGTAGTGAAAGACCTGTCCCGTTTCGGGCGCGATTACATTGAATCCGGGAGGTACATACAAAAGACTTTCCCGGCTCTTGGTGTGCGATTCATTGCGCTTACCGACCATTTTGACAGTGCATTGGCGGATACGGGGGAAAGCTCTATTGTCCTGCCGGTCAAAAATTTCATAAACGATTCCTACTGCCGGGATATTTCCACAAAGGTAAAGAGCCAGCTTGCGGTAAAGTATAAAAATGGGGAATGTATTGCCGCTTTTGCCGCCTACGGGTACAAAAAAAGTGACACAGATAAAAACAGGCTTGTTATTGATGAATATGCGGCGGAGAATGTGCGGCGGATTTTCGCATGGAAGATCGAAGGGATGGCGATGTCCGCGATTGCGGAAAAACTGAACAGCCTCGGCATCCTCTCCCCGAAGGAATATAAAAAGTCTATGGGGCTTTCCTATCATGGCGGCTTTTCCGGAACCGGCAGAAGCGGATGGGGAAGCACAACCATAAAGCGGATATTGACCAATGAGGTCTATCTGGGCCATATGGTTCAGGGAAAAACGGAGAAGGTTAATTATAAGGTAAAGAAGCATACCGTGAAACCGAAAGGGGAATGGGTAAAGGTGGAGAATACCCATGAAGCAATCGTTTCCGCTGATGATTTTGGGGTAGTACAGCACCTGCTCAAAGCAGACGGACGCAGAAGCCCGGATTCGGGAACGCCCAGCCCTTTCATGGGGATACTGTTCTGTGGCGACTGCGGCCAGCAGATGGTAAGACGGGTGATACATTATAAGGATACGGCAAAAGTTTATTACATCTGCTCCACAAAGAACCGCGGGGAAGGGTGCAGCAGACACAGCATAGAGGATAGCGCATTGAAAGAGATCGTCTGTGAGAGCGTCCGAAAATTTGCAAATTCCTTCCTGAAAGAAAAGGAACTTTTTGACCGCGCCATGCAGTATGAGACTAACTTTGAAGCGGTTGCCCGGTATGACAGGGAGATCGGGCGGCTGAAAAAAGAGCAGGATAAATATTACTCCCTCTGCTCCGGCTTATATGAGGATTTGAGGGAGGGCGTTGTCACAAAGGAGGAATTTGAACGCCTGCACAGCGGCTTT
>VSNY01000287.1 GCA_009774535.1 Lachnospiraceae bacterium | reverse complement strand
ATTCTACTTTATTCATATTGATTTTCTCCTTAATTTTATTTGCTGTTGCATAGTCTATAATTTTATCTGCAAAGGTAAGAAGCCCTGCCATTACAAACAGCTGCTGCTCATAGTCGGCGATCATTTCCGCTATTTTTGCAACTTCCTGTATTTTTTGTAATTTTTCTTCTTTTTTCCGAAATGACAGCGGCAGAATCATAAACTCCATTAATTCCTCATCTGTCAGCAGCTGTCCGGAATGCACAGTTTGCTTTAGCTTGTTAAAAATACTGTCCCCATCCAGTTCGGAAAGAAATGCTGGTTCTATGCGCATTTTTATAGCGCCAAAATCGCATGTGGCAGTTACCTGGCTTCTTCGGACATCTCCTGTATAGATGACGATCATCCGCAGGGGAGGGCATGTTTTTTTCTCGTTTTGGTAACGGTTCGCAATTCCGGTCAGATAGTTCAGGTATTTGATTTTGTCTTCTTTTTTATATTTGCTTTCGTAATCTACAATTGCTACGGAATGATCTGCCAGTTCAAAAAGGTTGTCCAGGCGCAGTTCATTGGCTTTGACGGCCGGAATATTTGTAGGGCCGACATGCGAGATTTCAGGCAGATCCAGGCCGTAAACTTTGAACGTCTTGCCTTTAAAGTATTCGGCGAGTACTTTACTGGAAATGTCCTTGTTCTGGTGGGCAATTTCGCTGGTTTCCAGAGCTGTTTTTTGTCCGCGTGGGGTTTTTGCAGTTTTGCGCGGATGTTCTTTTTTTATGTGTTTGTTCATTTTTCCTCCTGTCTGCTGCAGGGGCCGCTCGGCTGGAAACCCCTGCTCGTTATGTTGTTGTATTTGTATTGGCATGGATTTTCCTTAGTATGACGGAACAAAACCCTGGCATGAATGCCCTATGGGAACTGTCATTTGACGGGCGCTGCCCTTTGGCATGCGCGGCTTTGATGCGGCGCATGGAGAAAAATATGCTTTGTGTGGATTATAACATGATCTGACAGAATATGCAATTATAAATCTATCATAATCAAAATCATTAATGAAAATGGCGTAACAGTTCAATGGGCTATTCCCAATTTATATTTATCCTCGAAATCAAAAACTTACAGTAGAAAAAAGTCCCAATTTATGATATGTTAGTTATAAACAGTGCAGCATTCACAAAACCAGATGAATAAACTGTAAAAATCAAATCAGGAGGTTACGAATTTTATGAAAATCATCATGTTAGGCGCCCCAGGCGCAGGCAAAGGCACGCAGGCAAAACGGATTGCGGAAAAATACACAATACCGCACATTTCCACTGGTGATATTTTCCGTGCCAACATTAAAAACGGCACAGAACTTGGCAAAAAAGCAAAAGAATATATGGATCAGGGCCTGTTAGTACCGGATGAACTGACCTGCGACCTTGTGATGGACCGTATCCAGCAGGATGACTGTAAAAACGGCTTCGTGTTAGACGGCTTCCCGCGCACCATTCCGCAGGCAGAAGCTTTAGACGAAGCATTAACGAAAATCGGCCAGAAAATGGACTACGCCATTGACGTAGACGTTCCGGACGAAAATATTGTAAACCGTATGGGCGGACGCCGGGCATGCTTAAGCTGCGGCGCTACGTATCATGTAGAATTCAACCCGACAAAAGCAGAAGGCGTTTGTGACGCCTGCGGCGCGCAGACGGTCTTAAGAGACGACGATAAGCCGGAAACGGTTCAGAAGCGTCTGACGGTATACCATGATCAGACACAGCCTTTGATTGATTACTATAAGAACCAGGGCATTTTAAAATCCGTAGACGGGACACAGCCTATGGAAGCAGTATTTCAGGCGATTATAGGGATCTTAGGAGCGTAAGAGATGCCAGTGTCGATAAAATCTGCAAAAGAGATAGAACTGATGCGGACAGCGGGCAGAATCCTGGGCAGGGTGCATGAAGAACTTGCCCGGGAGATTGTGCCGGGAATGTCTACCTGGGACATTAACCGTATTTGTGAAGAATTAATACGAAGCTATGGATGTATTCCTTCATTTTTGAATTATGAGGGATTTCCTGCTTCTGTCTGTGTATCTGTCAATGATGAGGTCGTGCATGGGATTCCGTCAAAAAAACGGCTGCTCAAAGAGGGCGATATTGTAAGCCTGGATACAGGCGTGATCTATAAAGGCTATCAGTCAGATGCTGCCAGGACCGTGGGTGTTGGAGCAGTATCCAAGCAGGCTGCAGACTTAATCGAACGGACAAAGCGCTGTTTTTTTGCCGGGATGCAGTATGCCAAAGCAGGTATGCGGCTGTTCGATATTTCCGCGGCTATCGGGGATTATGCGCATCATTATGGATATGGCGTAGTCCGTGATCTGGTCGGGCATGGGATTGGCCGGAATATGCATGAACCGCCGGAAATTCCGAATGTTCGGCAGCGTTTTCGCGGCATGCGCCTGCGTCCGGGTATGACGCTGGCCGTAGAGCCAATGATCAATATCGGGACATGGCGGGTAAACTGGTCGACAAACGGCTGGACGGTAACGACCGCCGATGGTTCTTTATCCGCGCATTACGAAAATACGATACTGATTACGCACAGCGGGCCGGAACTGCTGTCTGTGACAGAGAAAGAAGCAGAAAATTTAAATCAGATGTACCTCGCAGTGTAGCTGCGGTGCAGAAATAAATAGAAACCAGTCAAGTTTCAGATGGAGGAATGAAAATGTCAAAAGCAGATGTCATTGAAGTAGAAGGCAAGGTAATTGAAAAATTACCAAATGCAATGTTTCAGGTAGAACTGGAAAACGGACACCAGATTCTGGCGCATATCAGCGGGAAATTGCGGATGAACTTTATTCGTATATTACCAGGTGATAAAGTGACGATTGAGATGTCGCCATATGATCTGACAAAGGGACGGATTATCTGGAGAGATAAATAAAGCGTTTTTTTGAACGGATAGCGGGCTGTTAAGAAGAAATATTCTGACAGCCTGTTTTTTATATGAATTTCAGAGATTTCGCTTTTAGATGTGAAAAAGAGTAAAGATTACCGGATTTTTAATAGATATAGAAATAGGGACAGATT
>VSNY01000286.1 GCA_009774535.1 Lachnospiraceae bacterium | reverse complement strand
AGATGCCTTTTTCCTTTTCTCTGTCGTTTCCAGTAAAATGACTGCCGACAGGATAAGCGCCATGCTTATGGCGGTCAGGATGATCTTATCCATGAGATACTGCCGGTTCCATAAAAGGCCATGAAAAACCAGCTCCCGCCCGCCTTTACTGTCCGCAAACATCCCTCCGGGTACGAGTATGCCTGTTTCCTGCACCTCCCGCCCGATCATCGGAACCACGGCATCGTTGATGCTGTCCATAACCCATCTGTAATTCCCATAATCAAATGCACCAATCAGCGGATTGTCATACCCGCTGGCTGAATAATTGACCAGGAACATTACAAAAAGGGCTGTAAGCCCGACAGCATTCCCGGCCTTGCTGCTGATAAAGGGTACGCTCTCCAGCAGGACTGCAAAAGCAGATGCGAAAACAATCCCTGGATAAATGCCGATAAAAGGGCTGACAAAATCATAAAAAGACAATGGCTGATCCGGGAACCGGAAAGGGAGCATCAGGGCAGCCCCAAGCATCACAAACAGCCACATAACGGTCAGCATGGATAAATTGGAGAGGAATTTCCCGATGACATAATTCCCCTTTTTCATATTCATGGACTGCAGGCCATACAGCAGGCCGCTGTCCCTGTCCATGCTGATATTGTTTTTTACAAAGGAAAGCCCGATCATGGGAAACAGTATCCCGCCGCATAAAGCTATGGCAATGGGTATCCATGACGCATTGGAACCCTGTCTGAATATGCCCGGTTCCATGCAGATGGATACAAACGGTGCTTCCACATCAGGAACGGAAAAGAATGCAAGGAACATGGCAGATATGCACATGGCCAGAAACGAAGGCCGCCTTGCCCGTTCCAGCAGATCCGCTTTCATCACCTGGTAAATGATGTAAGGTTTCATAGCCACCCCTCCATAACAAACAGGCAGGCATCTTCCAGTGTGCTGTTTACCGGGACTGCCTGCTTTTCAGGCTTTTCCCGGCTGACCTGCCGTATGTGGATGCCCATTTCAGTCTGCACCATGCTGCTGATGCCTTTCATACCTTCCTGCAGGGACGGCAGCATATACTCCCATACACACCCTCTGGCCCTTGCGATCAGTTCTTCCGGGCTGTCATTAAAGATAAGGCTGCCCTGCTGCAGCAACAGTATCCGGGATGCAACCGCCTCAATATCCGATACGATATGTGTTGATAAAATGACAATCCGCTCCCTTGATAAGCGCGACAGGATATTGCGGACTGCAACCCTTTCTTCCGGGTCTAACCCGGTGGTAGGCTCATCTATAATGATGATCTGCGGGGCACCTAACAAAGCGCAGATAATACCGGCCCTCTGCTTCATGCCGCCGGAGCAGTCCCCCATACGCTTACCCTTCGCATTTTCCAGATGGAAATCCGCCAGCAGACTGTTTATCTGTTTTTCCGCATCTTTCTTTTTTATCCCTTTTACGGACGCAATGTAGGAGAGATATTCGAGTACCGTCAGGTTCGGGTAAGCGGAGACCTCCTGCGGCAGATAGCCTACCATACTCCTCATAATATTAGGGCTTTTTACAATATCCTGCCCATCAAGCAGGATGCGCCCGCTTGTGGGCTTCAGGATCGTTGAGAGCAGTTTCAGGAGCGTGGTCTTTCCTGCCCCATTCTTCCCAATCAGCCCTATAAGCTGCCCGCTGTGCAACGTGGCATTGACATTCCGGAGGGCTGTTTTATCTTTATATTTTTTCGTGATGTCCTCTAAAACCAATTCCATAAGGATAGCCGCCTTTCCATGATATTTTTACTGCCCTTCCATTTCCAGCTTTTCCACCTGTGCTGAAATCTCTGCGGGCAGTTTTGCCGTGTGTTCCTGATCTGAAAAATCAAAACAGGCTTTACAGTAAATTTCATCATTGTATTGATACAGTTCCATATGTATGATCCTATTCTCATCTGTTTTCTGCTGTCCTGCTGATGCACCGTCAGTCTGGAATACATCTATCCTTTTATAGCTAAACGCTTCACCCGGTATTTCTTCCGCTTCACCTTCCCCATCTAAAAAATAATCGCAGAGCTGATCGACTAAATCCTCTGCGGTTTTATCCTCAGCCCCATATTCCTTTTCTGTGCTGTCTGAATAGTCATAAACCGCAATGATCTGGTCTTTGCTGCTGTCCCCGCACCCGCCAATAAGCAGACAGACAATCGTGATGAAACAGGCCATAATTTTCTTCCTTACACTCTTTTTCATTTAATCAAAATCCTCCCTTTCCCCGGTTCCAGCTAATCACTGTCTTTAGACGGGGGTTCAATGATGATATTCTGAGAAAGCCCACGCAACAGTTCCTTCGTAATCTGCAGCTCAAAATCTTCCAGTGCATAATACTTCATGGCTTTGCCGCTTTCCGATATTTCCATTGCGCTGGTAACAAGCCGGGCAGTTTCCAGCTTCTTTAAGTGCATATAGAGCAGGGGCCTGCTGATATTTACCAGACGGGCCAGCTCACTCACATACTGCCGCCCTTCTGCCAGTATGCCGATGATCTTTATCCGTACCGGGTGTGAAAGGGCATCAAAAACATTGATGTAATCCTCATATTTTTTCAGGTTTAAATCTCCAACAAAATTTCCCATAATCAAATATCTTTCATCATCTTGTCAATGGCTTCTACCTTTTCCTTTACGGTCAGCAGGTCTTTTTTCATTTCGGCGTTCTCACGCTTCATTTCCTCCACAAAACTGTTAAACGTTGCCGCATCAACGCTTTTTATCCTCTCCCTTTTCTCTTTGCTCCTGATAACCAGTATGATTGCTACAATGACAATAAAACCGACTGCACCGATTACAGGCATGATGACTGCGATGTTTCCCATTTTTGTTCTCCTTTCAAATAAAAGTGTTTCATGTGTAATAATTTTATTACATATGAAAATATTTGTCAACAACTTTTCTTTGCACAAAAAAAATAACAGGAGCGCCGTGAGTTGGCTTTCCTGCTGTTTTTATCATTTTCCCATTATCTGTTTATCAATTTACCCATGCGCTATTTGGCGAAACCCCTATACTTTTCGGCAAAAGAACCCCAGAACAGAGGTTCACCCTCTCCCGGATGTAAAATTACCCCTAAAAACACAAGAAAATAATGTAACTTTCAGATCTATGT
>VSNY01000285.1 GCA_009774535.1 Lachnospiraceae bacterium | reverse complement strand
CATATCTCTATGGAAGCGCAGGCTGTGGCGTCCGGTCTTTGGGCATAGATAAGGAGCTGGTCTTTGAACGGGTATTTCTAAAGCTGTTGTCAAGGGGGAATGTGAGATTTCAGTCTGCTTTACTTTTAACGACCACACTATTACATGTACATGATTATAAGATATCAATATACTCGCCGGCAAGAGCCTTATTCATACTTCTGACCGCACAGAATTTGCCGCACATGGAGCAACTGTCCTCATGCTCCGGTGCTCTGCTGTCACGAATTGCCTTTGCGGTCTCGGGGTCGATGGAGCATTCCCACTGCTTTTCCCAGTCGAAGGTTCTTCTCGCATCCGCCATTGCATCGTCAAGGTCTCTCGCATGCGGAATCTTCTTTGCGATATCCGCCGCGTGGGCTGCGATGCGTGAGGCAATAATACCCTGCTTTACATCCTCTACATTAGGAAGGGCCAGATGTTCGGCAGGCGTTACATAGCAGAGGAACGCAGCGCCGGAAGCCGCAGCAATCGCTCCGCCAATGGCAGAAGTAATGTGGTCATATCCAGGAGCGATATCGGTAACAATTGGCCCCAAAACATAAAAGGGCGCACCCATGCAAATGGTTTGCTGGAGCTTCATATTTGCCTCAATCTGATCCATCGGCATATGTCCGGGGCCTTCCACCATAACCTGAACGTCCTTTGCCCAGGCGCGTTTGGTCAACTCTCCGAGACGGACAAGTTCTTCGATCTGACACACGTCGCTACCATCCGCAAGACATCCGGGACGGCACGCGTCACCAAGAGAGATCGTTATATCGTACTCACGGCAGATATCCAGGATATCGTCAAAGTATTCATAAAAGGGATTTTCCTCCCCGGTCATGCTCATCCACGCGAAAACAAGAGAGCCGCCGCGGGAAACAATATTTATCTTTCTTTTGTGAGTTCGGATTTGCTCAATCGTTTTCCGGGTAATGCCGCAGTGGAGGGTCACAAAATCCACGCCATCCTCCGCGTGAAATCGAATGACATCAATAAAATCCCTCGCCGTGAGGGTCGCAAGGTCTCTCTGGTAATGGATTACGCTGTCATATACGGGCACAGTTCCGATCATTGCGGGACATTCGCTGGTGAGCTTCCGGCGGAAGGGCTGGGTGTTGCCGTGGGAGGAGAGATCCATAATGGCCTCCGCGCCCATATCGACCGCCGCCATAACCTTCCGCATTTCAACGTCATAGTCCTTGCAGTCCCGGGACACGCCGAGATTCACGTTGATCTTGGTGCGGAGCATGGAGCCCACACCGTTGGGGTCGATGCAGGTGTGCAGCTTATTGGCGCAGATCACCGCCTGCCCTCTGGCAACGAGATCCCGGATATTCTCCTCTGTCCGGTATTCTTTTTTGGCGACTGCCTTCATTTCCGGGGTGATGATACCCTGCCGCGCCGCATCCATTTGTGTTGTGTAATTTCTCATGTTGTTTCATTTCCTTTCAAATCCGTTTTATGCTTCCTCCGCAAAACGGCTATTCAAATCAAAGTTATGCTGCATTGGCCCCGTGCCTGCGCCCAGGTTAAGCTGGGCCGCAAGCGCACAGGAGATATAGTCCTTGGCCCGCTGTACCGACTGGATGAGATCAAAGCCCTTGGCCAGATTGGAGGTGATGGCGGAGGACAGGGTGCAGCCTGTTCCGTGGGTATTGGGATTGTCAATTCGTTTGCCCTCAAACCAGCGGTATTCACCGTTTATATACAGCAGATCGCTGGCATCGCTGACACTGTGCCCGCCCTTCAGCAGCACCGCGCAGCCGTGGGCCTCGTGGATTGCCTTTGCGGCGTTTATCATATCCTCTTTGCAGGAAATGGACATTCCGGACAGAATTTCCCCTTCGGGAATGTTCGGCGTAACAACGGCGGCGAGGGGGAAAAGCGCATTCATCAGCATAGCGACTGCATCTGTTTTGATAAGGGGCGAGCCGCTGGTAGCCGCCATAACGGGGTCTACTACGATATTTTTTGCCTTGAAATGCCTCAGCCTGCTGGCAATGGCCTGGATCAGCTCCACCGAAGATACCATGCCGATTTTAACTGCGTCGGGGAAAATATCCTCAAAAACGGCGTCGATCTGATCGATTAAAAACGCAGGTGCTACTTCTTGTATCCCCCGGACGCCGGTGGTGTTCTGCGCCGTCAGCGCCGTGATGGCGCTCATTGCGTAAACACCGTTCATCATCATCGTTTTTATGTCCGCTTGAATGCCAGCGCCTCCGCAGGAATCGCTTCCCGCGATTGATAATGCTGTCCGCATCGTTTTAACTCCTTTTCCGATATTCGCATTATTTTTGTTGAGCGACAGAGAGTGGTGCCCCCGGTCTGCCGCTTTTGCTCACTGTTTTTTCAGCTTCTTTGCAAGGTCAAGCAGGATTTTTGTCTCTGTCTGTGGATCATCCGCCTTCATAATTGCCGACACGACGCAGATTCCAGCGATTCCAATGCCCTCAAGGATATCCACATTGTTTTTATTCAATCCGCCTATAGCGTTTGTGGGAATGGGTACGGCTTTGCAGATTGCGTCCAGCGTTTCAGTAGAGGTCAGAACGGTCTTAACCTTTGTCGTGGTAGGATAGATCGCACCTACTCCAAGATAGTCCGCGCCCTGCTCATAGGCTTCCAGGGCCTGGGAGACGGTCTTTGTCGTTGCGCCGATGATGAACCCGTCACCCAGGATTTTCCTTGCGGCTGCAATGGGCATATCGCTCTGTCCAAGATGGACGCCTTCCGCACCCATAGCAAGGGCAACGTCAATACGGTCGTCGATAATAAGCGGAACATGATATTCCACCGTAAGGTCATGGACGTTCTTGGCAAGGGAGATATATTCTCTTGTGGTCTTATCCTTCTCGCGGAGCTGTAACATGGTCGCGCCGCCCTTCAAGGCTTCTTCCACACGGTATAAAAATTCTTCCTCGGAAAAGCTGGTACTGTCTGTAATAAAATAGAGTGTGGTATCGAAATTTCGCATTGGCATATCCTTTCTACATATAGAGGTAATCGTTCAGGACAGGCTGCAAGCCCTCCCCTTCGATATCTTGATACATTTTCTCAAGACTGCGGCCGTCATTGATTTCAAACTGCTCATCCCCCTGCGGCGCATCGGCTTCCGTTCCGTTATACTTGTTGTCGTGGTCA
>VSNY01000284.1 GCA_009774535.1 Lachnospiraceae bacterium | reverse complement strand
CGCGGCCGCCCCCCCCCCGCCCGCCCCGCCCCCCGGCGCCGGGGGCCCCAAAATAGCCTCTGGTTCTGCTCTGCAGGCTGCACAAAAGGATGAGGCGGATGGAATTGCTGGACGTGAATCATTAGGCGATGCCGGAACAAGTGATGTCTTGCTGGTGGAAGGGTATCAGTTTGACAGTTCCAAAGACTGGGATGAAGCTGGAAAAGACTGGAATGAGATTGCGCTTGCCACAGCGTCCGCCCCGGCTGTTGGAACAACGCTTGTGATGGATATATTATTGCCTGACGGTCAGGCGCCTGGATATCAGGGTATTTTGAAAGCGTCGGCAGCGGTAAAAACAGGCGAGAATTGGGATTTTGTGCAGTCGAACAGTATACAGGATTTATCTGCAGCTGATTTTCAGGAAACGGTTGTGATTAACGGAAGCACGTATTACAAAAAGACCATTCGTATTCCGTTTGGAGAAAGTGTTGGCGCAAATATAAACGGAGCGTGGAACAACGATGTGCCGTTTGAAACGGCAGTGACAGGAGCCGTTCAGCAGGTGCAGGTACGGTTTGCAGGCTATCAGTGTGATTATCAGGGGAGTATTGGTATTTGGAATGCAAAACTGGAGAACACCGAAGGCACAACGCCGGATGGCCCGGAAGACAGTACGGATGCGTCAGGCGGAAAAGAGTGGGATTTTGAAGATGGCATCGGCCAATGGGAGGATGCCGGATGGAATTACCAGTATGATGGAAATGCTCCCATTGTTGCTGCAGAGCAGGGAAAAATGAAAGTCACGGTGGATTATAGTAAAAATAAAGAAACAGACTGGAGCCAGACCGGAATTCAGGAATGGGGTGAGGTTTGCCTGAAAGGAACTACGCAGACAACATTTGATTTTTATTATGATCCGGCAAAGCTGGACGGAGATTTTAAGTTTAAGCAGACATTCCAGTATCAGGATGGAGAGAAGCCTGTGAGCATTGCGGAAGTCGATACAGTGATGGATAAAAGCAGTGCGGTGGACGCGGAAAATGGCTTAAAAAAAGTACAGGTGACGCTGCGGTTTGATGAAGTGACACAGGATACATGCTGTAATGTGGTGCTTTTGATCATAGGATCTAAGACCTCGTACAGCGGAGATGTGTACATAGATCAGTTAAAGATCTCTAAGGGTGATCCGGTGGATGATGGGCTGATTGATATAGTTTTGCAGGGGACGGATACGACCGGGACGGTTTCCGTGCAGAACGGGCAGCTGGCAGTGTATCAAAAAGATGGTGCGCAGGTACAGGTTCCGCTGGCAGATACAGTTTCTTTGGTGGATAAGGACGCGGATGCGGATACAGCGGCGCTTTATGCATATTTAAAAGCAGTGGGGGAATCGGACAGTGTGATTTATGGCCATCAAAATGATACCTGGCATCACGCGGGCAGCCTGCCGGATTCGGAATCGGATACGAAAGATGTGACAGGCTCTGTTGCCGGTGTGATTGGTATGGATGCATTGTCTTTGACAGGGGATGAATATTCCGCTTCGCGCTACAATGCGGAAATCGGCGAACCGGTTATACCGGAAACGGTTGCTGGAAACGTACAGGCAGCGGCAGAGCTGACGAACAGGAATATCGCGCAGGGGGCGATAATCACATTGTCGGAGCATATGCCGAATTTTTCAGTAGTATCGGAACGGTAAGTATATGATCCGGAAACGGAGCCGTCGTATGCGAGATATGATTTCAGCGGTTATACGCCGGGGACGCTGACGGGGGATTGTATGAATGAGATCCTTCCGGGCGGAAAATATCATGAAAAATATAATGCATATCTGGACATGATTGCAGATTTTGTGTCGCAGGTTCAAGGACCAGTGCTGTTTCGGCCGTTTCATGAAAATACCGGAAGCTGGTTCTGGTGGGGCGCAGCGTTTTGTCAGCCGCCTACGTACCGAAACGTTTGGAAATATACCGTAGAATATCTGCGGGATACAAAACAAATCCACAATCTGCTCTATGTGTACGGGCCAGGCAGTGAGGCTGCGACGCTGGAAGAGTACGGTGAGCGTTATCCGGGCGACGATTATGTGGATCTGGTTGGTTTTGATATGTATAACAGTTCACCGACAGAGGATAATGAGTCCAAATGGTTTACAGATTTTAAGAAAGAGCTGAAATTGGTGGAAGATTTCGCAAAAGCACATGGCAAGCTGATCGCTGTAACGGAAACAGGCGTTGCAAACGGTGATAAAGCATTGTTTACCAAAGATAACGCACATAAAGAATGGTATCAGGCGATGCTGGACGCTGTCTCTGCTTCAGATGCATCCTATTTCCTGCTTTGGGCAAACTTTGGCGCAGACGGGGCTTTTTATACACCGTATGTAAAGGGGGCAACGCAGACGGAACAGGGGATGCAGCTGCATGGACATGAGCTGCTGCAGTATTTTTACGATTTCTTTTGTGATGGCCGCAGTATTTTTGCGCTCAATCAAACAAGTCTGATCAACGATCTCGGAAATCAGATCCGGACAGCTGTAAAGCCGACGACAACTGCGGCAGGCGGCTATATTATAGCTCCGGTTTCCGGCAGGCGGATGCTGGATCCTGCAGTAATAAAGGCAAAAGTAAATAACTTGCCGGATGGCGGCAGCGTGACGGTTGTTCTGCATGGAAAAGACAAAGATATTACACTGGATACGCAAAAAGCAGATGTATATTATGAGGCGTCTGTTACAGCAGATGTACTTCAGTCGCTTGGTGAACACGTAGGGACGATTGATTTATGCATTAACGGCGAGATTGTGGATACCATCGAGGCGCTGTTTAATGTGCAGCCGCCGGAGGAAGATCCGTATGAAATAGATGGCTTTGAAAATTATTTAGGCGTAGATTCTATGTTAAACAGCGCATGGGCAACAAACAAAGCGACAGGCAGCCAGATTACGCTCAGCCTGAATACGAATAAGGATCAGGTGTTTGACGGTGAGTATTCCATGAAATTTGCATATGACGAGACAGCAGACGGATGGGCAGGCGCGACGATATCCAAAGAGGTGGACTGGTCAGACTGTGACGCGCTGCAGTTTTATACGATTCCGGACGGCAAAAATCAGAAAGTCGTGATTCAGCTTACTGCCAATGATAAGATCTACGAAGTATATTTAAATCTCTATGAGGCATATGCAGGAAAGACAACACCGCTATTGGTAA
>VSNY01000283.1 GCA_009774535.1 Lachnospiraceae bacterium | reverse complement strand
AGTGTCAGAATCATACCAGCGGATTCAAAATACAAATCCATCATAAAGCTGTGTACGGTTTCCATATCGCCATGCCCAAATCCTATCCCGATTTTATAAATGGCATAGATACCATAAACGATTGCCGCACCGGAACCAATAGCAATCAGGGAATCCATATTCGGTGATCCATGAAACAGTGTCTTAAAACCCATGCGGTAATACTTAAAATTGATGAACACTACCGGAATCAGCAATAGAAACTGTGTAAAAGCAAAACTCATTGCATTTTCCATACCAAGCAGCCCTTTGGGAAGTATCCACCCCATCATATGCCCCATAGATATATAGAACAGTGGAATGGTAAACAGTGCGGACAGAAGCAGCCGCTTTTTCATCTGACCGTATTCTTTTTGTGCTGTGTTTGCCTCTGGCTGTGCTGTCTGCTTCGCAGAAGCGTTTACAGTCTGCCCCTTATTCTGAACCGATTTAGGAAATGCCCCGTACCCGGCTTTTTCAACTGCCTGCACAATTCCCTCCGTATCCAGAACAGACTCATCATAAGAAGCAACCATACTGTTTTTTAGCAGGTTTACGGATACCTCCTTTATTCCCGGCAGCTTCGCTACGCTTTTCTCAATTCTTGCAGAGCAGGCGGAACAGGTCATACCCGTAATGTCAAATTGCTCCTTTTGCAAAATTATCCCTTCTTTCTTTTTAAATTTGTAACAGTATATTACCCCTCCCCCGTAGGGGAGTGGAGCTGTTACCGTTTTTCATTATAAACACCCGATTTTCTTTTTGTCTGCTCTGAAAAGGAGCTTTTTTTATCCGAAAAGCAATTTCTTTTTTTACAAAAATCCAATCAGGAGGTTTTATGCTCCAAAGAGGAATACCGACTTCAAACCCATTGACTTATAGCCGATTGGTGACTATACTTTGCGCAGAACGATTAAACATCTCTTTAATTGTTCAGCCATGCCAAACCAACAAAAACATTTTTAGAAAGGTGGATTATTCCCATGAAAAAAACAATCAAACTTATCGACTTGGATTGCGGTCACTGTGCAGATAAGATTCAGAACGCAGTACAGAAAATTGACGGTGTAACCAGTGTATCCGTCAACTTCCTCGGTCAAAAAATGGTGTTGGAAGCACCCGATGACAGGTTTGACGCCATATTGAATGAAGCAAAGGCACTGATTAAAAAAATCGAGCCGGACGTAACGGTAAAAGCATAAAAAACTCAGGCATAACCGTTAGGTGGCATCTGTCAAAAGTATCGTGTTCTTTTGCGGGCATGATGCAGCACAAACTGGACACCGGCTGTCATTTCTGGCATCCGGTGTTTTTTCAAAATGAAAATGCCTGAATTATGAAAAAGAAAATATTCCGGAAATTCCCGAAACAGGTATGGCAGTTTTACAGCAACAATATGTTTTAGTGGAAGCAATTGAAAAATGGATTGCTTCTCTGAAAGAACACTTTCCAGCAAATAATGAATAGCTTATTTCCAATATTGAAATCCTTTGCTGCTTTTAAAAGCAAGGTGGCTCGCTCCTGAATACGCCAGCCACCTTGCTTATTATCTGCCTAGCCTTCTGAGTAATTCCCTTACCTTTGCTGTTTTAGGGATAATACCTAGTGCCTTGTAAAGTTTAAAAGTTTATCAAAATTTATTCCGGGTGTTTGGATTGAAACACCCGGTAAAGAACTAATTTTCAAATATCGGTGTAGGATATAAGCGTTTTAGTTTTACTCTTGCATCCTTAGTTGTAAACTGCCAGTTCACACCTTTTTGACGCTGGTTGCGGTCTCTTTCCCATTCGGCAAGCATTTCATTGAGTTCCTGAATTTTAGGGATTCTCTGGTTTCCCAGACACTGCATGGATAAAGACCCCAATTCGGTTTCTGCTATATTTAACCAGCTTCCATGCTTTGGCGTGTAGTGGAACTCAAACTTCTGCATCAGTTCCCAGGCGGTTTCCGGCGGAAATGCTGCGTAAAACGAACCCGGGCAGTGGGTATTTAAATTATCCGCCACCAGGATGATCCTGGTGACATCCGGGTAATAAGTTTCTGATATGTTTTTCATCATTTTTGCAAAATCTCCCATTGTCCTGTGTTCCAGCGCCTCAGTATGCCGCCAGCCGCTGAGCGGCTCCGTAAACATAAATATGCTGGCTGTCCCCATGCGGATGTATTCAGAATCAATTTTTTGAACGGAGCCCGACCTCTGGATATCTGTTTCAGGATCTGTTTCCATGGGCTTTGCGCTGATCCGTTCACGGATTTCGCCAGGCAGCTGGACAGGTTTTTCATCCATACAGACAACAGGGAGGGAAGGATTGTATTCTTTCTGGTAAATTGTAAGAATATCTTCCATACAGGCTGCATAATAAGGATCATTTTCTTTTGGTATGCACCAGTATTTGCTCAGATGCGGTTTCAGCTGGTTTGTATTAAGTATTGTTCCGACAGCTGTATGTGATATGGATACAATATATTTCTTTTCCATGCAGTGCTCAGCCAGAAGGCGCAGGTTCCACTTTGCATAGCCTTTCGGGGGAGGGCTAAGTGCTGTTGCTATGACATGGGCTTCAAATTCGCCTGTGATTTTAGACATGGTTTCAGGCGTCAGCCTTGTTTTACGGTTCAAAGCAGCTGCCAGCCCTTCCTCACAGTAAGTTTTCCGTATCCTGTTAACTGTCGGGAGAGACACGCCGAATATTTCGGACAGTTCCCTGTTGCTTTTCTTTTTTTCAGGAAAAGAATCATTTGTATTCAGCAGGATATTTGCATGCATGATTGTTTTTGCAGATGAATGTCCGTTTTTGCGGATGTTGTTCAAAACAGTAATGTCATCATCTGTTAAAAATACCTGATAGTTTTTCTTTGGCATAAGAATACACTCCTTTTTACATGAGTATATCATGCCGGCTTGTTTTGATAAACTTTTAAACTTTACAAGGCACTATGACCATCTGAGGAACTGTAGACAGCCAGTTGATAAATTTCTGCACGGCTTCCCGGATTTCCTCTCGGGAGTGGAAGAATACATTGTTGATTACAGAATCTTTCAGCCATCCCCAGAGTTCTTCAATCTTATTCAGGTTGGGACTGTAGGGTGGCAGGAACACCAGCTCAAGTCGGTTTCTGTTCTCTTTCAGGAATTCCTCCAGCAGCTTTGCATGATGGATTTTTGCATTGTCCAGGATGATGACAGTCTTCC
>VSNY01000282.1 GCA_009774535.1 Lachnospiraceae bacterium | reverse complement strand
ATGAAAAACGGTTCTTTCCCCGTACCGTCATCCCCTGCCAGCATCATCACATCTTTCATGTTCTTTTTGATATAAGTGTATAACAGACTTGCATAGTTATCCGCCGCATATTCCCTCGGATTGCTCCCGTCACCCAAAAACTCCACAAGGTCATCAAATTCACTGTCCTCATACAGCCCAAACAGCCGTAACAGACACTCCCTCAGTTTTTCTTCTGTCAGTCCTTCCTCATCAAATACAGGTTCTTTTATCTCCGTATCTTCTGTTTTTTTCTTCTTCCCGGCTTTCCACGCACAGCAGATTCCGCTCCCCGCCGCTATCATCACTGCCGCCGCAGAGAGCATTGTTTTTACTTTTTTCTTTCCCATCCTTTTCTCCTTTCCGCTTCTGGACTTTTTGTCCAAAAGTTTTATAAACGCAAAAAGGGCAGCTACAAACCGCCATTTTACGGTCTATAACTGCCCTTACGCTGTTTCCCATATTCAATTTACCTGTACCGGATCACCGGACACTGTTTCGTCTTTTTCCCTACTTTCCTGCGTTCCAGAGCAAAGACCATATCCCCGGTACGCTCAAAATATCCTATATCCTTCTTCCAGCTCATGCCGCATTTACAGTGCTGCAAGCCGATAAACTGCTGTTTCATCTTCCTGCCGCAGTTCGGGCATACCCTTTTGCTCATGCCTTTCCGCTTCACTTTTGGCTTATCCGCATCATCTTTCTTCTTTTCTTTCTTTTCGGGAATTCCGTTCTCCGCTATCCGCACTTCATAGCGTGGTAGCCGGTAAAGATACAGGCTGTATATTTCATCAAAGGAAGCCTTTTCTGCTATCCCCTTTACCCTCTGGTAAATCTGCCCTGCAATCTTCTCACATTCCTCTCCTTCCGGCAACTTTCCATGCTCCCTGTAATAATCACAGGTCTTTTCAAACATACCGTCTGCTATCTTCGCTTTCTGTTTCTGCTTTAAATCTTTATATGTCCTGTCCGCCCTTTTCAAGCGTTTCCTGTTCCCCAAACGCATCACTCCTACCTTTATCCTGATACGGTCTATTTTAACAGAAAATGCTCTGGGATTGTAAAAATATCTCCCTTTCTGAAAAGCGTTCCTATTAATTACTCTATAAACTGGAAGTTGCAGCTATGGTTTTTTGATAAGTTTCTTTTTTAGCAGACTATGTTCAATTTCAAGCCAAGCTATTTCACCGAATATTACGATAAAAAATACAACCATCTGAAACACCGTGTTATCAAATTTTTTAAGAAAATATATAAAGGCAGACATTGTTACAAACAAAGCACATCCATATATTATCAAATTTCTTCCATGTTTATGATTCCATTCTGACATATCAGTAAGCTCATCTTCTCTTGGAGGAACTTCTCCTGTATTCAATGCAACTGGAACTTTAGACCGTAACTGATTTACTCCAAGCACTACAAAAACAAGCGAAACAAGTAAAGAAATTGCCAAATAAATAATGATTCCTGCCATAACTTAATTAACCTCCAACTTCCGACTTATTTGCGATTTGGTTTTCTTTTAATAGCCAGCAGTTTAATATAATCACTAAATTCAGAAGTGTCGGTCGGTTCAAACATTACCCATTTCCCGTCATGATAGGTTTTAGCTTCATCATATTGCTTACAAACGGCATCAGATAGAGTATCTCTTATATTTTCAAATTTTGTTCTTTCATCTTTTCCGAAGATAACCATAAAGCCAATACAATTACTTTTCGCATATAGGCAACAAAGTGTTTTTCCACCTCTGCGATATTTATACTCATAAGTCCAGTTCTTACCGCCACTATTCCACAATCGTTCCATTTCGTATTTTTCATCAATAACCGAACATAGTTCTTGCCAAACCTTAAATAAAGTTCGTCCAAGCAATTCAGTCATAGTTGACTGAGATGGTATATTTTCAAGCATTGTGTTCTCTCCTCAAATTTCGATTTGTCAGCACCATTATAACTTGTTTTTAGCGGGAACACAACTCCGGGAAAGAAACATATCTGTTGATTAACTGAAAGCATCTTTGCATCGGGCAAAGAAATACTTCTTTTTCTCCGTTATTTCCTTCTGCCTGTCTTTGGAAAGCGTCTGGAATATCTCGTCATAGTCAAGCTCCGCAAGCGGCGTTCCCAACACAGGCGTTAAGACTTCATGTTCATACCATATCCGCCACAGTTCCTCAAACAATTCCCCGCTGTCCGAAAAAGCCATTGCCGAATCAAAGCCTTCTCCCTCACTGAACCATTGCAAACGGACAAACCCGAACCGCCCGGCATCCGCCACCACCACATCGGTCAGCTCATACAGTTCTGCGAACGCATCCGCAACCTTCTGGCATCCTGCCCGCTGTTCTTCTGTAATATATTTTTCTGCCATAGATATTCCTCCTAATCCACTTCTGGACAAAAAGTCCAAAAGTTATCTATTCTATTTTAAACAGTAAATCGTGCAGAGGTCAGCATATAACATACCCTCCCCGCATTTTATCGTGTCAAACAAAAGGCACTGGAACAGTACATCACGCACTCCCTCCAGACTGGCAATGCCCCGTTCTTTTTCTGAAAAGCCTGTGCTTGGAATATCCATATCCTCCGGCACTGCCCGCCTTGCCGAAATACAGTGCGTATAAAGTCCGAGGATATATTTATCTGACATAGGCAAAACGAATGTTTCCTGCCCGTCATACGTTACCCGGTACTTTTCCTGTTCCCCTTCCGGCAGTTCAAAACAGCACCGCATCGTTTCCAGATAAGTATGCCCGTCAAAATCCGGCTTTATTTTCTTCCCATACCTGCGGATTGCGGAAAATATGTTATTCCGGTCAATAAAAGAACGTGTACGCTTGAAAGCAGCCTTTTTGCCTTTCATATCCATGTAAACATTATTCCCCGTCCCCTTCCCGGCAAACCTGCCATAATCGCCTGTCCGTAACAGGTAGGACAGCACCTCTAACAGCTTTTCCCTTGATGCAATCTCCTGATAAGGGGAATCGCTGAAATCTATCTTCATAAACCTTAATGGGCAGCTTCCCTTTGCTACCTCCCGTTCCATTGCCCGGTCAATATCCCTCATGGATTCCATTTATCCATCTCCTTCCGCTTTAGGCTGGAACATTCCTTTTTCTTCCCACCCGCCGCCATACATATCATGCTGCACCAACTGCTGGTAATAGTGGTTCATGGTGTTAGGCGCATTGTAGAGGGCAGT
>VSNY01000281.1 GCA_009774535.1 Lachnospiraceae bacterium | reverse complement strand
TTCCGAATCTGTCTGATTCCGGAATATTATATCGTTTCCTGCAAATATTACAAGAGCTATTTTTATAAATATTAAGATAGCAGATCACCGTTCAGGCCCGCCTAGCCGTATATGATTCTAATCATATAAAATATCATGATTGCAAATATCCAGAACATCGCAAATCGTCTCTAAGCGCCAACTATATTTTTGAAAGGCAGGTCAAATTAGAACGCAGAATCTCGAATTTTCCAGCCCAAAGCCTGCAGAGTCGTCCGGGTTACCCATACCCCCAGACTCTTACCTGCAATCAAGCCTACTTAACAGCCACGAAGCTCGCTTCCGTTTGCTCACTTTTCACAGCCGTAATCTGATCATAGTACAGTGTCCCGGAAACCCTTCCGCCAGAAACAGCCTCCGAATCCGCAATCGCATTTACCCACAGCCCAAACGACTGGATCTTCCTGCAGTCATCCACAAGCCCGCCTTTCGGATTTCCTTCGGTATCCCTCTGGCAGAAATCTGTAAACGGAATCGTGACAAGCACTGGCTTCGCACCGTTTGCGCGGTAAGCCTCGTATTCCTGCAAATATGTCTCATACGTCACACCATTTGCATTGATCTGAATGACCGTCTTTTGGTTTTTGCCGTCCGGCACCATATAAAACTGCAGCGCATTACAGTCTGACCAATCCACTTCCTTGGAGATGGTCGCGCCGCCCCAGCCTTTGTCTGTCTCGTCATATGCGAATGCCAGGCCATAATCGCCCTCAGATTTTTTGCTCTTTGTTAAAGATAACGCAACTTTGCAGTCACTGTCCGTATTGACTGTCCATGCGCCTGTCAGCTGGTCATTCACGCCGTAATAGTTTTCAAAACCGTCGATTAAATATGGATCTTCCTTTGGCGCCTGGATATTGTAAATCACAGAGTATCTTTGTACGCGTTTGTCGTTGATGTAAAGTGTCAGTGTGCCGACGCTCTTACCAAGTGTTTTTAATTGCTTTGCGGTCAGTTTTGCTGTATACATTCCATTGCCGTCCGCTTTTGGCGTTAATTTTACTTTGCCTTTGTCTGTTTTTGCCACGATCAGCAGTTTCGTCTTTGCGTCGGCGCCAGTGATCTTTGCTTTGATGGCCGTCGCTTTTAAAATTCTTGAACCGCCGAGCGGGCTTGTCAGGTAGCCTTTGGCGCCGGATACGGCTGCTTTGGCTGTTACTTTGCCGATAGCGCCTGTTGTGAGCGCTTCTTTCTGGTTGGCTGCAAAAATGCTTCTGTTATCGTTATAAAAATCGATAAAGTTATCCAGCATTTCATGCCCGCGCAGGCTTCCATCCGCATTGACCGCATCGACATAAGGCGTATAGAAACCGTCTTTTTTGCTGAAATTCGCCCACAGCAGATAGTAAGACGCTTCGGATGCGGATACGATATCCAGTATCTGGTTGTACCAGTCTCGATTACCGTTGTCTTTTTTCAGCAATGCCGTCTGGTTATCGCCAGGCGCCGCATCGTTTGCTGCTCCTGTTTCTGTGACAGCCACAAGCTTTTTATGCTGTTTTGCAAAACTTTCCACGATACCGAGTTCTTTTTTGAACTGCGCCATAAATACGCCATCGTCCTTCGGCGCCCGGTCATACATATCAAAGCCTACGAGATCTACATACGCATCGCCAGGATAGCGTTCGCTGTATTCTTCCACGCTTTCCGCTTCACTGCCAGGCCCGTATTCGTAGAGTATATTATGGATATCCTTTGTATCTCGCAAATATTCCACGGTATAGCGGTATACATTCTTATATGTCTCCGGGTCACAGAATGCTGCGCCCCACCAGAACCAGCTTCCGGTATTTTCATGGAACGGGCGGAACAGCACGGCGCCTTTGACCTGCTTTGCATAGTCCGCGATCATATCCAGATAAGCGGTATACACTTTGTTGTATTTCCCGCCCGGCAGGATCTGGTTCATGGGATCGTTCGTCGTATCATTCGGCGAATATCCGGTAAAATCATATTTTGCATAAGACGGCTGACCGCTTTGGTAGTCCGGATTTTCTTTTACATTTGCAAAATTCGGCATATGGGCCGATAACGTTACGATTGCGCCTTCCTGAATCGCTTCGTTTGTCAGCATAGCCGCAGCCTTTACGTTGTTTTTTGCCGTCAGTTCCAGATTTTTATGATATTCTTCATTATAACGCTGCGCACTATATTCGTTTCCGGTCAGGGAAAGGGTATCTATGCCGAAAATACCGGAAATAGAGCCTGTTACATCTTTGGTATCGGAATTGGATAGTTCCGGGCTGCCCGCCTTGTGGGAAATGTCATTTTGATGCCCGTAGATCACGCTGTCCGAAGCGCCAACCGCCTGCAGGTAGGCATACACCCGTCTTACCGATGCATCTGCGGAAGGATCTGCCAGAGATACCGCAGAGGCAAGCGCTGTTTTTTGTGTACTGCCGTCTTTTTTCTGCGTCAGCAGCTGTTTGCCGGATACCTGCACCTGCTGTGTATCCGCGGCTTTTGCTTTCACCGTTGAATCTACCGCGCTGTCTGCTTCCGGCTCTTTGGTAACCGCCAGTTGATCAAACCAGACTGCTCCTTGATAATCTGTATTTTTACCAATCAGCTGGACAGCAAATTTCTTTACGTCCGAAGCCTTGGCGCCTAACGCTTCAAACGAAATGCTGACCGGTATCTGCTTCCTGCCGTCCTCCAGATCTTTCGCGCTTGCAAAATCCACATCCGTGCTGGCATCCAGTCCCTCATCACAAAATACCTTGACTGCAAAAGAACCCGTTGTCATTTTAGACGGATCATAAGTCATAAGCATCGTAACCGCTGTAGCGCCGGACAGATTCCATCCTTTGCCGTCCTTTGGTTCCCAAACAGCCGTCGCCTGTGACCATCCTTTATCCTGATCCTTGGAATAATCCACCGTAAATTTTAACTGCCCGTCTTCTGCTTCAACAGACGAAGTATCCTTGGCGGAATAATCATATTCCCATCCAGCGCCATAATACCAGCCGTCAATTCCCGCATCAAAATCCACCGCTGCCAGAACTTCCGGCTCTTTCGCACCTGCCGCCTGATCCCCGGCAGCTGTCCCGCCGTTTCCTTGCGCTGCATCTGCTGCGCAAACCTGCACTGCCGGCATAAGCCCCGCCAACGGGATTCCCGATGCGCCAAGCACCGCTGCCATAGAAAATGCAGCCCCTCTTTTCGTGAAATACCTACCGAAATACATTG
>VSNY01000280.1 GCA_009774535.1 Lachnospiraceae bacterium | reverse complement strand
CTATACGTATGTTCCAAAAGACGAAATGATTGGCCGCGCCATTTTCAAATATTATCCAAGGTTCCATATGTTTTTAAATATTTAGATAAAAAATAAATAAAAAAAGATCAGAAAGCAGGCAGGCAAAGAAAACTATGAAGAAACAGGAAAAAACAAATGTGATGCGTCTGTTGGACAAATATAAAATCTCTTATCAGAGTCATTTTTACACCGATACCGGGGCCGTCAGCGGCCCGGAAGTGGCAGCGGCGTTAAACGAAGACCCGCGCCAGGTATTTAAAACGCTTGTTACAGTCGGGAAGAGCGGACAGCATTATGTATTTGTAGTTCCGGTTGACCGGGAATTGGATTTAAAAAAAGCGGCTGAAGCCGTCGGCGAGAAAAAGATCGAGATGATCCGCGCCAAAGAACTGCTCCCGCTGACAGGCTATGTCCACGGCGGCTGTTCTCCGGTAGGCATGAAAAAACAATTCCCGACCATTGTGGACGCCAGCAGCAGCTCCTGGAAAACCATTATGGTAAGCGGGGGAAAAATCGGCTGCCAGGTAGAAGTGGATTTGCAGGAATTAAAACAAGCCATTCCGTTTACACTGGCAGACCTTTGCAGCTGAAAACTGCTGGCAGTTTTCGGCTTACGAAAAAAGACGATCAAAAAATGCCAGCATATGCTCACTCCATGCCCCGCAGGAACAATCATATCCAAGACCAACGCCATGACCCCCGCTTGCAAACACTTCACATAAATGCGTAACGCCCGCCTGCGCAAGCGCTTCTTTCAAACGGATCGTATTACTCACCGGCACAGCGTCGTCGTCTGCATTGGAAAATGCGTACGTCGGCGGATAAGCATTCGTAATATGACGTTCTACAGACAGCACTTCCCGCAGACTGTCCGTTTGTCCGATCAGATTCTGGCAGCTTCCCTCATGATATTCTGATAAAAAACTGATCACAGGATACAAAAGCCCGATCCCGTCCGGCCTTGCACTGCAGTCTGCAAAAACCGCGGACGCCTGCGCATCGTTGCTGCCGCGCAGTTTCGCAAGCACTTCTTTTTTCAAATCTTCCTGCAGCAGCGCCTCGCTGGCACAAAGATGGCCGCCTGCGGACGCCCCCACAATCAATACACGATCCGGATCAATCCGATACCAGTCCGCATAAGCCCTTATATGCATAATCGCAAGCGCAAGATCCATTTGCGGAAGCGGATAGTGATTCGGCGTAATGCGGTAATGCAGTATAAAAGCTTTATAACCGCCGTCGCGTTCCATCCGCTGCGCCAGCTGAATACCTTCAGAATAAGCGGAAAGCATTTCATAACCGCCGCCGGGACAAAGGATCACTGCCGGACGCGCAGACGTCTGTTCCCGCTTTTGAGCAGAAACGGCAGCCGAAGGATACGGCGGTACGGATGAGGCTGCGGGCAGATGTGCAAAGGCAATCGAATCTGTCTCGGGATTTGCGGTAAACAGCCATACCCCTTCGGCACAGTTCGCGTCCGCATCTGGAATCCGTTTATCAGGCGGATCAGCCGGATCAAAAGCGGCCGACGGATGTCCGCCCTTCCAGAGCGGGACAAATCCAAAACGCTGGTTGCGTACGGTGTCCATCAGAATATTCGCGCATTCCAAAAAAGAATCCGAGATAAACGGCGCACCCCAGTCCATCCGGTCTTCTTTTTCAATCCGACTCATAGTATAGCCGTAATGTTCCTTCGGAATACGCTCCAGCCAGCAGGCAGGGAACAAATTACCAATCGCCCGCCGGACAGGGCTGGTGTGCATGATTTGGTCAAACGTATTATTTTTTGTAAACATCCGGATCAGCTCCTTTCGGTGTCAGTTTCCTGGCTAATCTCCATAAACTCAAATAAATCCTCAATTGTCACTTCAAAAATTCGGGCGATGCTGTATACAAGCATCATAGATGGATTATAACGGTTTTGCTCCAGCTGCATCACCTTTCGCTTTTCATTCATCATTGTAAGGTACAGAAGTAGTATACAATATTTTTCACACCGTGTAAATTATAAATACATAATTTTTTCTTGACAGTATCACGTGATAGTGATATATTTGTCATAAATAGAGAGAATTATATCACTAATTCAACATATTAATTTTCTCTTTTTAAATTTTCAGATTGAAAGCGGGGAGTCAGGCATGCCGGATTTTGAATGCAGGCTGAAAACATACAGGCAGCTGAAAGATATGACACAGGAACAGCTTGCGATGCAGGTCGGCGTACGCAGAGAGACCATTATGCGCCTGGAAAAAGCGCAGTATAATCCGTCGCTGAAGCTGGCGGTTGCTATTTCAAGAGCTGTGGATGCACCGATAGAAGAGATTTTTCTGTTTCCATAAGAAATTACCATACAAATTATCATACAAATTACCATACAAACTGCCATAAAAACTATATGATAAATTCAAAAAAAGAATTGACATTGTATTATATTTTTAAGCCGCACAGACGACTCTGCGGCCAGCGTCACCCCAGCCTTATAAAATATAACACAATATCAATTCTGTCTCCCCAAACTAAATTTTACCGTTTTGTGCAAGAATTCGTTCTTAAGCGCCTAATTACTCCACATCCTGCAGCGCTTTCTCATTTTCTTCCCCGGTGCGGACCTTCACCACCCGCGCCACATGGAATACAAAAATTTTTCCGTCCCCGATATGTCCGGTATACAGCGCTTTTTTCGCAGTTTCAATTACCTGTTCCACCGGAATCTTATGAACAACAACCTCGATCTTAATCTTCGGCAGCAGTGTGGCATCCATCTCCACTCCACGATAATACTCCCCAGCGCCTCTTTGGATTCCGCAGCCCATCACCTGCGTTACCGTCATGCCCGTCACGCCCAGTTCATTCAGCGCTTTTCTCAATTTTTCAAACCGTGACAATTTCGCAAGCATCACGATTTTATACATTCCTGTTTCCAAGGCAGCCGCACCGTCCGCGCGTACTACCGGAACTGCCGCGTTCATCTGGGCAGGCGTAGCCGCAGACGGCTGATCTTCCCCAAGATCCGTATTTTCATTGACATCCATCATTCCCATAACATCATGAATCGCAAATCCGGAATAAGCGCTTGCAAGCCCATGTTCGTGCAGATCCAGACCGTCAATCTCAATCTCTTGTTCCACACGCAGTCCCATCGTATGCTTAATCAGCTGGAAAATAATCGTCATCATAACCATAACCCATACCGCTACCGACAGAACGCCTATTGCCTGTATCC
>VSNY01000028.1 GCA_009774535.1 Lachnospiraceae bacterium | reverse complement strand
TCGGCAAGTCCGCTGTCCTGCGTTAAGCCGCATAGATATTTATATATCATGGCGGCGTTTTCACGATATATTTCATCGAATTTTTCTTTATCCATATCAGCACCTCATATTGTTAGTTCTTTTCAAGTGCGATTTGTTACAAATATTTTTATTTTTTCGTTTTTTTCTAACAACCATATATCCTGGATTCTCGGAAACGTGACGAGGCAAAACTGTCAACAGCTTGATTTATAAGGGTTTTAGCATAAATCATCGTCATAATTGAGTGTTTCATAAATATGACGAGAAATGGGTTCTTTCAGACATTTATGAACACCTCGTCATGTAAATTCGAGAATCCAGGATATATATAATCATATACGATTAGGAAAATAAAACAAGCAAAAAACCGGAAGTACAAGCCCGGCTCCAAGTGCTACAGCAAGGATCTGGAAAACGTCTGCTGCGCTATTGAAAAATGCCATAAATATATTCTTTCTGCCGCGTCTGCGACTGTCCGGCAAGCGGACAAAAGGCGGTCAGCGTATGCCGCCGCATAAAAAACGCCCTGTGATAAAGGCGGCTGTCCACGCGCTGCGCAAGTTCTGCGGCGCGGCGGTATTCAGTTGTAGGGGGTGCGGCTCCTGCCGCTGTGTGCTGCGCCTGTCCTGTGCGGTGGCCCTGCGGAAGTTCTCGCCGGAAAAGCGGATAGGGGCGCACATCTCCAACATCCGGTCATAGATACGGGCGTGGGCGGTGTCCTGGGGATGCTGTAAATCTTGCAGGGATAGGTTGGTGGTGACGATCAGCGGTCTGCGGCTGCGGTAGCGGCTGTCAATGACATTGTAGACCTGCTCCAATCCGTACTTCGTCCCGCGCTCCATGCCAAAATCAGCAGCGGGGCGCGGCACAGTCTGGCTGTGTACTCGTTCCGGCCCTCAAAGCTGGCGGTCAGGTCGTTGAGTATCAGGGCAAAGTTCGTCATGCGGACGGCCGCTTTTGGCATTGGGCAGCAAATTCAAGCCAGCATAATATTCGGCAGTTTCGTGGCATCCCTGGAAACTGTAAAAAAAGCGCGGTCATTTATTAAAATAATAGAGGGCTACGTTTTATCTGGGTTCAAAAATATACAAAAGTTGTAAACGGGTGTTATGTTATATAGAACAAATCAGTGAATTTCTTGCATGAAACTAAGATACTGGCATAACCGAATCGCAAAAAAGATCTACCCATCCGGGCATCCCATCATACATGCCCCTGAAGGGGCGGATGGACTACCGTCCGATAAGGTATAAAAAAGTACAGAACAAAAGTTCGATTTTGGTCTGTACTTTTTTTGACTTATGTGTTATAATGAAAAACCAAATGACTGGATAATACTATCTGTACTGAATGGTGTTATGCAGCGCTGTTTCGTTTTAAAAATACGGTTTTTCGACCTGCATTCGTGTAATTGCTATTTTAACGCTTATTCGCCAGCTTTGCAAGCCCATTTTACACGAAGCGAAAACTGAATTACACGAATTACGGGCGAATAAGCAAACTTTTTTCGGTCACAAATTGGAGGTTTTCATATGCCAGAGTTCAAATTACAAGCCCCATACAAGCCCACAGGCGACCAGCCGCAGGCAATTGCCGAGCTGGTCAAAGGCTTCAAAGAGGGCAACCAATTCCAGACTTTACTAGGAGTTACGGGTTCCGGCAAGACATTTACGATGGCGAATGTCATTCAGGAATTGCAAAAGCCGACGCTGGTCATCGCCCACAATAAGACGCTTGCGGCGCAGCTATACGGAGAATTCAAGGAGATGTTCCCTGAGAATGCAGTGGAATATTTTGTGTCCTACTACGATTACTATCAACCAGAAGCCTACGTACCATCTTCCGATACCTATATCGCAAAAGATTCCTCCGTTAACGAAGAAATCGATAAGCTGCGTCTGTCTGCAACTGCGGCATTATCCGAGCGCAGGGATGTGGTTGTAATTTCGAGTGTTTCGTGCATTTACGGCTTGGGCAGCCCGGAGGATTTTTTGGGGATGATGGTATCGCTGCGGCCCGGCATGGTGCGGGATCGGGATGATGTTATTCGGGATTTGATTGATATTCAGTATACGAGAAATGAGATGGATTTCCACCGCGGTACGTTTCGTGTACGCGGGGATGTGCTGGAGATTCTTCCGGCAAACAGTGCGGAGCGGGCGGTGCGCGTGGAGTTTTTTGGCGATGAGATCGACCGGATTACAGAGATTGACGTGCTGACCGGGGAGGTGAAGGCTGCGCTGGAGCATGTCGGTATTTTTCCGGCGTCGCATTATGTCGTTCCGCAGGAAAAGATCAACAAGGCGTGTATAGAGATTGAAAAAGAGCTGGAAGAGCGTGTCCGTTATTTTAAGGGTGAGGATAAACTGCTGGAGGCCCAGCGGATTGCGGAGCGCACGAATTTTGATATTGAAATGCTGCGTGAGACGGGATTCTGCAGCGGGATTGAAAATTATTCCAGGCATCTGGCAGGACTTGCGCCGGGGGCGACGCCGTTGACTTTGATGGAATATTTTAAGGACGATTTTCTAATTATTATTGATGAATCGCATATTACCGTGCCGCAGATCCGGGGGATGTATGCCGGTGACCAGTCCCGCAAATCCACGCTTGTTGATTATGGCTTCCGCCTGCCTTCTGCAAAAGACAACCGGCCGCTGAATTTTGAGGAATTTGAGTCCAAAATTGACCAGATGCTGTTTGTATCCGCAACGCCGAATGTGTATGAAAAAGAGCATGAGCTGCTGCGTGTGGAACAGATCATCCGGCCGACCGGACTGCTGGACCCGCAAATCGAGGTGCGTCCGGTGGAAGGACAGATCGATGACCTGATTTCGGAAGTCCATAAGGAAACGGCGAAAAAGCATAAAGTGTTGATTACGACACTGACGAAACGGATGGCGGAGGATCTGACTTCTTATATGCAGGAGGTTGGCATTCGGGTCAAATATCTGCATTCGGATATTGATACGCTGGAACGGGCGGAGATTATCCGTGACCTGCGGCTGGACGTGTTCGATGTGCTGGTGGGGATTAACCTGCTGCGTGAGGGGCTGGATATTCCGGAGATTACGCTGGTGGCGATTCTGGATGCGGATAAGGAAGGATTCCTGCGTTCGGAGACATCGCTGATTCAGACGGTCGGCCGGGCGGCCCGCAACAGTGAAGGCCATGTGCTGATGTACGCGGATAAGATTACGGATTCCATGAAGGCAGCGATCGAAGAAACCGCCAGACGGCGCGCGCTGCAGCAGAAATATAACGAAGCGCACGGTATTACGCCGAAGACGATTCAAAAAGCCGTGCGTGATCTGATCAGCATATCCAAAAAGGTAGCGGCCGAAGAGCTGAATTTCGCAAAAGATCCGGAATCCATGAACAAAAAGGAACTGGAAAAACTGATTGCGCAAGTGAAAAAGAAGATGGAAAGCGCGGCTGCGGATCTGAATTTTGAAGCGGCTGCACAGCTGCGTGATCAAATGATGCAGTTAAAAGAAATGCTGCGGGACGCACAAAAATAAGATGGGAAAAAATCATGAGCAAAGAAAGAAAATATATTAAAATACGTGGAGCAAATGAACACAACTTAAAAAATATTGATCTGGACATTCCAAGGGATGAATTTGTCGTGTTAACCGGGCTGAGCGGTTCCGGCAAATCTTCACTGGCGTTTGATACGATCTATGCCGAAGGCCAGCGCCGCTATATGGAATCCCTTTCGTCTTATGCCAGGCAGTTTTTGGGACAGGCAGAAAAACCGAACGTAGAAAAAATCGAAGGTCTGTCTCCGGCGATCTCGATTGATCAAAAGTCTACAAACCGCAACCCGCGTTCCACGGTCGGCACCGTAACGGAAATCTATGATTATTTCCGTTTGCTCTATGCCAGGATCGGGATTCCGCACTGTCCGAAATGCGGCAAAGAGATTAAAAAACAGACGGTAGACCAGATGGTAGATCTGATTATGGCTTTGCCGGAACGGACAAGGATCCAGCTGCTTGCCCCGGTCGTGCGCGGCCGCAAAGGAACGCATCAAAAACTGCTTGAACAGGCGAAACGCAGCGGATATGTACGTGTGATTGCGGACGGAAATATGTATGAGCTGACGGAGGAGATTCCGCTGGAAAAAAATAAAAAGCACAATATTGAAATTATTGTAGACCGCCTGATCGTAAAGGAAGGCATTGAAAAAAGGCTGACCGATTCGATCGAAAGCGTACTGGAACTGGCGGACGGCCTGGTCATGGTGGAGGTGCAAAAGCCGCAGGAAGACCAGACGCAGACGATGCAGTTTTCCGACAGCTTTGCCTGTCCGGACTGCGGCATCAGCGTAGATGAGATCGAGCCTAGAAGCTTTTCATTTAATAATCCGTTTGGCGCCTGTCCGGACTGCTTCGGACTTGGTTATAAAATGGAATTTGATGAAGACCTGATGATTCCGGATAAAAGCTTAAGCATTGCGGACGGCGCTATTCAGGTAATGGGCTGGCAGTCCTGCAACGATCCGTCCAGCTATACGTATGCTACGCTGGCTGCGCTGGCAGAAGCATATCAGTTTGACCTTCATACGCCGTATGAACAGCTGCCGGAAGACGTTCGCGATATGCTGATTAACGGCGCGGACCGGGAGGTGAAGGTACATTACCGCGGCACGCGCGGCGAGGGCATTTACGATGTTGTATTTGAAGGGCTTGTGAGAAATGTCGGACGCAGATACCGGGAGACCGGATCGGATACGATGAAGCAGCAATATGAAGAATTTATGCGTGTCACCCCATGTAAGACCTGCGGCGGTCAGCGTCTGAAAAAAGAAGCGCTTGCTGTAACGATTCAGGATAAAAATATTTTTGAAGTTACCAATTTTTCCATTAAAAACCTGCAGCAGTTTATGGGAAATCTGACGCTGACAAAACAGCAGATGATGATCGGCGCCCAGATTATCCGGGAAATTCGTGCCAGGGTCGGTTTTTTGGTAGAAGTCGGGCTGGATTACTTGTCGCTGGGACGTGCCACCGCTACATTGTCCGGCGGAGAAGCGCAGCGCATCCGTCTGGCCACGCAGATCGGTTCCGGCCTGGTGGGCGTAGCATATATTTTGGATGAGCCGAGTATCGGCCTGCACCAGCGCGACAATGACAAGCTGCTGTCAGCGCTTAGAAATCTGAAAGATCTGGGAAATACGCTGATCGTGGTCGAACACGACGAAGATACCATGCGCGCGGCAGATTATATCGTGGATATCGGCCCAGGCGCCGGAGAACACGGCGGAGAAGTTATTGCGGTCGGTACGGCGCAGGAGATTATGGACGAACCACGATCCATTACCGGAGCCTATTTAAGCGGGCGCATCCGTATCCCGGTTCCCGAGGAACGCAAACAGCCAACCGGATGGCTGACGGTTAAGGGCGCGAAAGAAAACAATCTGAAAAATATTACTGTCAAAATTCCGCTCGGCATTATGACTTGCATTACCGGCGTATCCGGCTCCGGCAAAAGCTCGCTGACAAACGAGATTTTATACAAAGCAATGGCAAAAAAACTAAACCGCGCCAGATGCATTCCAGGCAGGCACGATAAGATCCTTGGGCTGGAACAGCTGGACAAAGTCATCGATATCGATCAATCTCCGATCGGACGCACCCCGCGTTCCAATCCGGCGACCTATACAGGCGTATTTGACATGATTCGTGACCTGTTCGCAGCAACACCAGACGCCAAAGCAAAAGGCTATAAAAAAGGACGTTTCAGCTTCAATGTCAAAGGAGGCCGCTGCGAAGCGTGTTCCGGCGACGGCATTTTAAAAATCGAAATGCACTTTCTCCCTGACGTCTATGTCCCGTGCGAAGTCTGCCAAGGCAAGCGTTACAACCGTGAGACGCTGGAAGTCCGATATAAAGGCAAAAGCATTTACGACGTGCTGAATATGACCGTTGAGGAAGCACTCGGGTTTTTCCAAAACATCCCTTCCATTGAGCGCAAGATTCAGACGCTATATGACGTCGGACTCTCTTACATTAAACTGGGCCAGCCATCCACGGAACTGTCCGGCGGAGAAGCCCAGCGGATCAAGCTTGCAACAGAACTAAGCCGCCGCAGCACCGGTAAGACCGTATATATCCTGGACGAGCCGACAACCGGGCTGCATTTTGCAGATGTGCATAAACTGGTAGAAATCCTGCACCGCCTGGCGGAAGGCGGAAATACGGTGATTGTCATCGAGCATAACCTGGACGTGATCAAGACAGCGGACTATATTATTGACATGGGTCCGGAAGGCGGCGACGGAGGCGGAACTGTGATTGCACAGGGAACACCGGAGGAAGTAGCGCAGATTGCAGAATCTTATACCGGGCAGTATGTAAAACGATATATCTAAACACACCAAACACCATCGTAACGTTCAGAAGCTGCCGGACAGCCAATCCATCACCGGCAGCTTCAAAGATTGGAGGACAAATCAGGCACTGCGAATATGATCAGGAAACATTTTTTGCGGAATATGCCAAAATGTCCCGCAGAGTCGTCCGGCCCCAAAAAGAAAAAATGGCACAGATTTCCTATCATCACCCATTGATTTTTTCCCCGGTATTCCCTATAATAAAAACATCCATGTACAGCAAACCGGCAGAACCACTGCCCACCCCATCGCAAATTCTTAAAAATATGTAAAAAACAGCTCAAAAACAACGCTATTTCTTACGAAATACATAAAAATTTGTGAAAATAAAAAAAGTGCTATGAAAAATGGAATTTATTGTATATAATAGGAGTTAATATGGCAAAATATCAGATAGCAGCAAATCCGCAGGTGTCTGTGTAAAACGGACACTGGTCAGGTGAATACAATACATTACATGTGAGCAAGCAGAAAAAGAAGAAATGAAAGGGGATATCTGTACATGATGGGAGCAGATATTGGAATTGATTTAGGGACAGCCAGCATACTGGTTTATATTAAAGGCAAAGGCGTAGTCTTAAAAGAGCCTTCAGTTGTGGCCTTTGACCGCGACACAAATAAGATCAAGGCAATCGGAGAGGAAGCCAGGCTGATGCTTGGACGTACTCCGGGGAATATTGTAGCGGTTCGTCCGCTGCGTCAGGGCGTTATTTCCGATTATACGGTTACTGAAAAAATGATCAAATATTTTATTCAGAAAGCGCTTGGAAAAAAGAGTTTCCGCAAGCCGCGCATTAGTGTCTGTGTACCGAGCGGCGTTACCGAAGTAGAAAAAAAGGCGGTGGAAGACGCGACCTACCAGGCGGGAGCCAGGGAGGTTATGATTATCGAAGAGCCGATTGCGGCTGCGATTGGCGCGGGCATTGACATTTCCAGGCCATGCGGAAATATGATTGTGGATATCGGCGGCGGTACGGCCGATATTGCGGTAATATCACTGGGCGGTTCGGTTGTCAGTACTTCCATTAAGATTGCGGGCGATGATTTTGATGAAGCGATCGTGCGGTATATGCGAAAAAAACATAACCTGCTGATCGGAGAACGCACAGCGGAGGATATTAAGATCAAAATTGGTACGTGTTATCCGCTGGCGCAGCCGGAAACGATTGATGTACGCGGCCGGAACCTGGTGACCGGGCTGCCGAAAACGGTGACGGTGTCTTCGGAAGAGACCGAAGAGGCGCTGCGGGAGGCGACGCTGCAGATTGTGGAAGCGGTTCACAGCGTATTGGAAAAGACACCGCCGGAACTTGCCGCCGATGTGGCTGACCGCGGGATTGTGCTGACCGGCGGCGGAGCGTTACTGCGCGGGCTGGAAGAGCTGATCGAAGAAAAAACAGGAATCAATACAATGACTGCTGAAGAACCTATGACATGCGTGGCGGTAGGAACTGGAAAATTTGTGGAATTTTTGTCTGGCAAACGTGATGATGATTGATCGATAAAGTACTATGCAGATGCATAAGATCAGAAAAAAATCATAGGATGGCAGTACGAAAGACAGTGCCAAAAACAGCTGCGGTTCTGTAGTTGGCATGCAGGAAAGAAAGGAAGTAAGCACATGGTAAAGGGTTTATATACGGCATGGACAGGAATGGTCAATGAAATGAACCGTCTGGACGTCATTACAAACAACCTGGCAAATGCAGATACGAATGGTTACAAAAAGGAAGGCGCAACAGCAGAATCCTTTCGCACGCAGCTTGCGATGCGGATCAAGGATTCTTCGGTGCCGACCTGGCGGGCGCGCACCCTTGGCGATGTTAATATGGGTGTTAAGATCGGGGAGACATATACCGATTATACGCAGGGCAGCTTTAAGGTAACAGATAATAAATATGACTGTGCGATCGACGGCAATGGATTTTTTGCTATTTCCTTTACCGATAAAGCAGGCAACACTTCTGTGAAATATACAAGAGACGGTGCGTTTACAATTAGCACCGATGGTTTTTTGCGTACCAAAGACGGTGACTTTGTACTGAACCAGAACGGCGCGCAGACTGGCAATCCGGCAGCGGGCAACTATATCCAGCTGGACCCGAATCTGGATTTTACGATTGATAAGGCAGGTTTTATCCGTCAGAACGGACAGCTGGTCGGGCAGATAGGATTGGTAGATTTTGAAAACTATGATTTTCTTTCCAAATATGGCGAAAATATGTATGACCTTGTGGACGGCGGACAGGTGATCGAAGCGCAGGGCAATATCGAACAGGGATGCCTGGAGGCTTCCAATGTAAAAGTTGTAGATGAAATGGTGACGATGATTACAATTGCAAGAGCCTATGAGTCCAACCAGAAAATGATCCAGACTTTTGACACGATGCTGGATAAAGCAGTGAATCAAATTGGAAGGATCGGTTAATAAGGGCTGACGGTAAAATTATTTAGGACAATGGTTATGAAAAGGAAAGAATCCGTCGATAATATTTATACGGATTTGTTTGACCACGGAAGGCAAAGCAGGGCATGGAGTGCCGTGGAAGGAGATTAAAATATTATGATGAGAGCATTATGGAGCGCTGCATCCGGCATGCGCGCGCAGCAGACGAATGTAGATGCCATATCCAACAATCTTGCAAACGTCAATACAACCGGTTACAAAACGGAAAAGCCGGAATTTAAGTCGTTGTTATATCAAACACTTCAGACGGAGACTACAACGGCAAACGGCGCGCAGAAGCCGATTTCCGCGCAGGTCGGCCTGGGAACGCGGGTAGCTTCGATTACATCTCACTTTGGACAGGGGCCGATGTTGGATGTGGAGAGTTTTAGCGCGGTTGCAATTGAAGGAAACGGTTTATTTGGCGTCAGCGGTGTTGACGATCAAGTTTATTATACAAGAAATGGTGATTTTTACTGGAGCCAGGGTATTAACGGACTGACCTTAAGCACTTCAGAAGGCTACCAGGTACTGGATACGAATGGAAATGAGATTGTGCTTCCGGATGAAGTTGATGCAAGTCAGGTGAGCATTTCCAGTGACGGCGCGATCGGCTATACCAACCCGGAAAGGGAGTATGTACCGCTCAACCAGTCAATTGGTCTGTGGCAGTTTAATAATGACGCTGGTTTACAGAAGATTGCAGGTACATATTATACAGAAACAGACGCTTCAGGTATGCCGATGAACGAAGCGACAACTCCGGGACTCGTCAGAAGCGGTGTGCGGCAGGGATTTTTGGAAGGCTCCAATGTACAAGTCGCGGATGAAATGGTGAATATGATCGTGGCACAGAGAGCTTACGAGTTAAATTCAAGGGCGATTACAACATCAGATACGATGTTAGAGCAGGCAAATAATCTGAAACGATAGGAGGCGGTTTCCATGAGTATCGGAATCAATGGATTGAATTCTTATGTCGATCCGTCCCTGACCAGTACGGCAGCCGGTTCCAAGCTGACGGGAAAGCTGGACAGCGTGGATGGATCTGCATCAGCGGATGAATTAAAGGCAGTCTGCCGGGAGTTTGAGTCTTATTTTATGGAACAGGTCTATAAAGAGATGTTTAAGACCATTGGCAGTGAAGAAAACGGAGACGCGTCTTTGTCTTCTTTAGTGAATTATTTTAAAGACGGCGTTATTCAGACGGTAGCTTCCCAGACGACAGAGCAGTCAGGCGGGCCGCTGGCGCAGCAGCTGTATGAGCAGATGAAGCGCAATTACGGAATCCAGGATGAAGCTTGATGGATGACCGGCCATGCTGTAAAAACAGGAATCCTTAATATTGAAAACAGGTGCAGGGTGATGCTAACGTATGGGAAAGTACATAGTGCATCCTGCTTTTCCTATGTTTGCCCTATTCCATTTTTGTCCTGATCATCCAGCCGGATCATTGTCCGGCAAGTTATTCCGTCCCGATCTTGTCAAAACTCTGCTGTCCTGTCTTCCATTTTATTCTATTCCATTCCATCATCACGTGTAAACAGGAGAAAGAACATTGGAAAAAGTCACTGGCTACATCGATAATTTTATATATCAAAATAAAGAAAACGGCTATTGCGTGCTGACTCTGGTGACAGAAGGCGGCGAACTGACCTGTGTCGGGACGCTTCAGGGGGTTACGGCGGGGATGAATGTCGCGTTTGCGGGCAGTTATACAGAGCATCCGTCATATGGCAGGCAGTTCAAAGTGGAATCTTATGAAGAAAAAGAGCCGGAAGATGAATTTGCGATTGAGCGCTATTTGGGTTCCGGCGCGATCAAAGGGATTGGCGCGGCGCTGGCGGCGCGGATTGTGCGGAAATTTGGCAAAGATACGTTCCGCGTGATCGAAGAAGAACCGGAACGGCTGGCGGAAATCCGCGGAATCAGCGAACGGGGCGCACAGGAGATTGCGGCGCAGGTAGAAGAGAAAAAAGAAATGCGCCAGGCTATGATTTTTTTACAGCAGTTTGGAATTACGCTGGCGCTGGCGGCAAAGGTCTATCAGACATACGGACCGCAGATCTATACCATTATCCGGGAAAACCCATACCGGATGGCTGACGATATCCAGGGCGTGGGATTTCGGATTGCGGATGAGATTGCGGGACGGGCGGGAATCCGCGCAGATTCGGACTTTCGTATCCGCAGCGGGATCTTGTATGCCCTGCAGCAGGCAGGAGGTGAAGGACATACGTATCTGCCGAAGGAGCAGCTGAATGTAAGGGTTGCGCAGCTTTTGGAGATTGATCTGGAACTGATTGAAAAACACTATATGGATCTGGCGGTTGCAAGACGCATTGTCATAAAGCAGAACGGCGAGGAAATGCAGATCTACTCTTCTTCCTATTATAATATGGAACATAATGCAGCGCTGCTGCTGCAGGAACTGAATGTGCAGCAGGAAGTATCTGAAGCCGACCTGCGGACAAAAATCAGCTCGATCGAAAAACATACAGACGTAGTGCTGGATGAGCTGCAGCGGGAAGCGCTCTGCGAAGCGGCCAGGAACGGGCTTTTGATTATTACCGGAGGGCCGGGAACCGGGAAGACAACAACGATTAATTCCATTATCCGGCTTTATGAAATGGAAGGGCTGGATTTTATGCTGGCAGCGCCGACGGGCAGAGCGGCAAAACGGATGAGCGAAACGACCGGATACGAAGCACGTACGATTCACCGGATGCTGGAACTGAATGGAGGAGTGGAAGGCAGCGCGGGATTTGAACGCAATGAGTCGAATCCGCTGGAAACGGATGCGATTATTATCGATGAAATGTCAATGGTAGACATTACCCTGATGAACTCCTTATTAAAAGCAATTGCGCCTGCCACCAGGCTTGTGCTGGTCGGAGATATTAACCAGCTTCCAAGCGTCGGCCCGGGCAGTGTATTGAAAGACATGATCGACGCAGGGGTATATCAGGTTGTGCGTCTGACGAAGATTTTCCGTCAGGCAAGCCAAAGCGATATTATTGTCAATGCACACAGAATCAACCGTGGGGAATCGGTCAGGCTGGATAATCAGAGCCGGGATTTTTTCTTTTTAAAACGATACGACGCCGATAAGATCATCAATGTAGTACTCCAGCTGGTGATTCAGAAAATGCCAAAATATGTAGATGCCCAGATGTATGAGATCCAGGTGCTGACGCCGATGCGGAAGGGACTGCTTGGCGTGGACCGCCTAAATACAGTGCTGCAGCAATACCTGAACCCTCCGGCGCAGAACAAAGCGGAAAAAATACGCGGGGAAGTCATTTTTCGCGAGGGCGATAAAGTGATGCAGGTGAAAAACAATTACCAGATCGAATGGGAAGTGAAAAACCGATACGGCATTACGGTCGAACATGGAATGGGCATTTTTAACGGCGATATGGGTGTGATCCGCAGTATCCGGGAATTGACGGAGATCGTTACCATTGAGTTTGACGAAGGGCGGGTCGTGGAATATCCGTTTAAAATGCTGGAGGAGCTGGAGCTTGCTTATGCGATTACGATCCATAAGTCGCAGGGCAGCGAATATCCGGCGGTTGTCATTCCGCTGTTAAGCGGGCCTAAAATGCTGATGAACCGGAATCTTTTGTATACCGCTGTAACAAGAGCGAAGAAGTGTGTAACACTGGTCGGCGATGAACACACTTTTACGGATATGGTTGATAATATCAGTGAACAGAGACGTTACTGCGGGCTGAAAGACCGTATTATGGAACAGGCGGACGCAGGCGGAGGAACAATTAATAAAAAATGAATCAGAATCAGATCAAAACATCCCATAACAGAAAGAAGCGTAGTATCCATACAGAAAACGCAGGCGCAAAAGCGCAGCTGTTCGCGCAAAGTTTTTGGAGAAGCATGCCGCGGCTGCTGTATCCGGACCGCTGCCCGGTCTGTGACCGCGTGCTGCACGCTGCCTGGATCTGTCCGGAATGCGCAAAAAAAATCCGGTATATTATACAGCCGTTTTGCTATTCCTGCGGCAAGCGGTTAGACAACGAAGTGCAGGAATATTGTCACGACTGTTTATGCAAAAAGCATGTATTCTGCCAGGGGCGCGCTGTGTTTCAGTACCAGGGGCCGGTAAGGGAGATGCTTTACCGGTATAAATACAGCAACCGCAGAGATTATACGGAATTTTTTGCAAGAGAGGCCGCGGCGCGTTATGGCAGCTGGGTCCGGCAGCTGGATATCGATATGGTCATGCCGGTCCCGCTTTCCCGAAAAAGGAAGCGCAGGCGCGGATATAATCAGGCGGATTTGTTTGGAAAGCGTTTTGCGCAGCTATGCGGTTTGGACTACGATGCTAAAAAACTAGTCCGTATCCGCCATACAGCGCCGCAAAAACAGCTTTCTGTTCAGGAAAGAAAAAATAATCTGAAAAATGCTTTTAAAATAGATGGAAATGTAGTAAACTTAAAGAGAATCCTGCTGATTGATGACATTTATACAACGGGCAGCACGATCGACTCCGCTGCGCTTGTGCTAAAACAGTCTGGGATTGAGGATGTATTTTATCTGTGCATCAGTATCGGGCAGGGCCAATGAAATCATTTATTAGGAAGCAGGACCGCTTCAGAATCGAAATAAGGGGGCAATATTATGGATGTAAGGACATGTAAGAGCTGCAAACGTATTTTCAACTATCTGTCAGGGCCGGTAATCTGTCCGGCATGTGTGGAAAAACTGGAAGAAAAATTTAAGGAAGTCAAAGATTTTATCCGGGAAAATCCACATTCATCTCTGCAGGATGTATCAGAAGCCAAGGAAGTATCCGTAAAGCAGCTAAAAACATGGGTGCGTGAAGAACGTCTGAAGTTTGCGGATGATTCACCAGTAGGCATTGAATGCATGAACTGCGGCGCGATGATTAAGTATGGAAAATACTGTGAGGCATGCAAAGGCAAAATGATTAATAATCTTAGCCATGCGGTCGTGGAAGAAGAGCCGGTTGTTAAGGTGGAGAGAAAATCAGACGGGAACAGAATGAGATTTATTGACAACTAAAGGATACTACGAAAGAGAGTGCGGGAGCATTCTCTTTTTCTTTTTTGTAACAGTTCAGATACCCCGCTGAACTGTTACGTATCCAGCCATTCAGAATCGCTTCGCGATGGGCTGGATACGTGCAGCCACTACATTTTCATACGTTCAGCGCAGTAAATGCGCTGATCTGCCTGAACTGTTACACTTTTTTACACTTTTTTCACTTCTTCCACAGCAAAAAAACTTTTCATATACAAAGCCCTGTGTTATAATGAAAATAATATTGTGGCAAAACAGGCATATTATGGAGGAATTTATGATCGATCAGGAACGAGTCCGTGAAATGACAAAACTGGCGGCCTATGAACAGCGGGAAGGAAAAAAATATAAAAAGGTCATCCGCTTCTACCGCAGTGATTTTGCAGCAAGACACCTGTTAAAAGGATTTATATACGGTACCGTTGTATATGGTATTTTTCTGCTGCTGTGGGGCGTCTGCTATATGGAAGAGCTGATGGAACATCTGGACAGTATGGACCTGATTGCATTTGGGACGGCAATACTCGTAAGATACCTGTTTTTTCTGGCAGCCTACTTGATCGCGGTAGAAGTTTATGCGAATGTAATTTACGCGGAAAGCAGAAAAAGTATGAAGCGGCATTATCGGCGGCTGAAACGGCTGGGCAAGCTGTATGAAGAACAGGAGAACCGCAGAACACCGGGCGTTAGGAGGAGATCATGACATTTTTATTGGAATTGAAGGAAGGAATCTGCAGATTTTATGGGAAATATGAAGTATATCTGCTGCCGGTAATTAAATTCCTGCTTGCATTTTCAGTTTTTATAATGATTAATTATACCATTGGATATATGGAACGGCTGGACAGTCTGGCGCTGCTTTTGATTGCGGCGCTGGTCTGTTCCATTCTGCCTGTGGCGGTGACGCTCCTGGCGGCGGGAGCGCTGATTACGTTACATTGCTATGCTTTATCGATGCCGGCAGGTGTTATTATGCTTGTGCTGTTTCTTGTGATGTATCTGCTGTACTTTCGGTTTGCGCCGGAATGCGCGTACAATGCGCTGCTGGCTCCGATTGCCTGCGCCCTTGGCATTCCATATGTGATGCCGGTTGCGAACGGATTGCTGCAGCAGCCTGCAGCAGTGATTCCGACTGTATGCGGTATGGTAACGTATTATTTTCTGGATGGAATTATAGCGAATGAGTCGAACCTGGGGACAGTCAGCGAAGAAGACCAGCTGATTGGCAGGTTTCAGGAGATTATCAAACAGTTCGCGGGAAACCGGGAAATGTATCTGACCATTGCGGTATTTGTCACGGCGTCGCTGCTTGTATATGTGATCCGGAGACTGTCGGTGGATTATGCATGGACGATTGCGATTCTTGTGGGTATGCTGCTGGAGTATGTAGGCTTTTTTGCTGGATATACGCAGATTGGCATGAGCAGCATGACGGTACGCCTGACAATGGGGTGTGTAATCAGTGTGCTTGTGCTGCTGGTGATACAGTTTTTTTTCTTTAATCTGGATTATACACGGACCGAACGGGTGCAGTTTGAAGATGACGAATACTATTATTATGTCAAGGCTGTGCCGAAACGCTATGTGCCTGCCAGGGCGAAAACGGTAAAAAAAATTAGTGAGAATACGAGAAACCGTAAATCGTCCCACAACCGTGTGACCCGCAGGGAACTTATGGATGATTTGGATATTGAAGACGAAGACAGGTAGCGTGTGCATATCCGGATCTGCAGGACGAAGACGGATTGCGAATAAACGAGCCGGGCTGGCAGTGTAAGATCAGCGGGTTTGGGCTTTTTGGGGAAAGGAAGTGACATTGTGCAGGTATTTATCAGTACATTACAAGGATTTGCGGAAAAGTATATGTACTGGACTCCGCAGAAAATAAGACTTACCGATGTAGTTGAGATTTTTATTATTACATTTTTATTTTACCATGTGCTTGTATGGATCAAAGGGACGCGGGCGTGGATGCTGTTTAAAGGGATTGTTGTGATTCTGCTGTTTATCCTGATCGCGGCGATGTTCCAGATGAATACGATTTTGTGGCTGGCAAGCAGGACGGTAGACGTAGCGCTGATGGGGCTGGCGGTGATTTTCCAGCCGGAATTGCGAAAAGCGCTGGACCAGCTGGGACGGAAAAAATTTGTGACGGCGCTGTTTGACTTTGGAATTATGCAGGAGTCGGGCCGTTTCAGCGACCGGACGATTAATGAGCTTGTAAAAGCTTCCTTTGAAATGGGGAAGGTGAAGACCGGGGCGCTGATTGTAGTAGAACAGGATATTGTACTGACAGAATATGAGCGTACGGGCATTGAATTGGATTCCCTGCTTACCAGCCAGCTGTTAATTAATATCTTTGAGAAAAATACGCCGCTGCATGACGGAGCGATTATTGTCCGGGGGGACCGGGTCGTGGCGGCAACCTGTTATCTGCCGCTGTCTGACAGTATGGCGATCAGCAAGGAGCTGGGAACGAGGCACCGCGCGGCAATCGGGATCAGCGAAGTGAGCGATTCCCTGACGATTATTGTATCAGAAGAAACCGGAGCTGTATCAGTGGCAAAGACCGGGCGTATTTTCCGCAATCTGGACCAGGATGGACTTCGCGAACATTTGAAAGTCATACAAAACGCGGAGCGGGAGCAGTCTCGTCTGCAGTTGCTGCAAAGGAGGTTGAAGGATGCTAAGAAACGTCGTAAAAATACTGACTAGGAATCTGGGATTGAAAATGCTGGCGTTTTTATTTGCAGTAACGATGTGGCTTGCGGTTGTGAACCTGGATGAACCGGTGATCAGAAGAGCTTTTACAGTTGCGGTCACAGTAGAAAATGAAGACGCGATTACGTCGATGAATAAATATTATGAGCTTGAGCCGGACGCGATGAAAGTTTCATTTAATGTATTAGGATCGCGCAATATCGTAGAAGAACTAAGCAGTTCGGATTTTAAGGCGGTTGCGGATATGAGCAAGCTGATTCAGGGAGAGAAGGAAAATGTGGTTCCGGTAGAGATTACGGCTCTGCGTCATTCCAGCAAGCTGACGATTTCTAAGCGTACCCGTGAATTAAGAGTGCTGCTGGAAGATCTCATGCGCCAGGCGTTTGTGATTCTTCCTGTAGCACAGGGAGAGCCGGCGGAAGGTTATGCAATTGGTTCTATGGTTGTAGAACCGAATCGTTTATGGGTTTCCGGGCCAAAACAGGTAGTTTCAAAAATCGATACGGTAAAAGCCGCCATTGACGTTACCAATATGAGCGCTGATATTTCGGACAGCGTAGTGCCTGTTTTGTTAGACGAGGCGGGAGAGATTGTGGATACAACGCGGCTGACGCTAAGTCTGGATATTGTAACGGTCAAGGCAGGAATTGTATCGCAAAAGACCGTGCCGATCAAAGTCAGCTACAGCGGAGAGCCGGCAGAAGGCTATGAGGTCATTTCAGCCGCGGCGGAACCGGCAGAAGTGACGATCAAGGGGAAATCCGATATCCTGAATTCCATCAGTGCGATTGTGATTCCGGAAGACGTCATCAGTGTGGAAGGCGCGAGTGAAAAATTTGAACAGAAAGTAGATCTGAACCAGTATCTGCCAGGCGGTGTTTCGCTGAATAAATCTATGGAAGCCGCGGTAACGGTGAAGATCGATATTGAGCAGCTGGAACGCAGGGTATTTACGATTCCGGTCAGAAATATCGGCGTGGATGACCTGCGGGAAGGGTACCAGATTGATTTCCTTGACAGAAATGTGGAAATAGAGATTTACGGGCTGGCGGACGACCTGAACAATCTGACGGTCAATGCGCTGCGTCCGATCCTGGACGTCAGCGGGCTTGCGGCAGGCAGGCATGTAAAGCCGCTGCAGCTGACGCTGGACGAAAAAAAATATATAGTTGGCGAGACTTCGGTATCCTTTACGATTCGTTCTGAAGATAATAATACGGACAATCCGGATGCCGGAGAGCCGGATCAAAATGATCCGGATGCGGGCGGAACAGATACAGAAAGCCCGGATACCGAAGAGCCGGACGGGGATCATCCGCAGGATACACAGACTGATCCGGAAGACGGCGCGAATGCGCGCGATACAGAGTCCGACGCACAGGAACCAGATCGCCAGGATCATCAAAATAATCAGGAAAATCAAAGTGACCAGACAACAACAGATTTGGAGGATGAATAAAAATGGGCAGAATGTTTGGAACAGACGGTGTCAGAGGGGTTGCGGGAGCGGAACTTACGATTGAACTGGCAACGCAGCTTGGGCAGGCAGGCGCATTTGTGCTGACGCGGGAAAAAGAACACCAGCCGACACTGATCGTCGGCTGCGACACCCGTATTTCCGGCGGGATGCTTGCCAGCGCATTGATGGCGGGCATCTGTTCGGTAGGCGCCAACGCGATTTATGTCGGCGTACTTCCGACTCCCGCGGTGGCGTATCTGACCAGACGCCATAAGGTGGATGCGGGAGTTATGATTTCGGCGTCCCATAATCCGATGGAATTTAATGGAATCAAATTTTTTAACGGTGACGGTTATAAGCTGTCGGATGAGCTGGAAGATGAAATCGAAGCGCTGATTAAAAACCATATGAAAGATGTAACGCTTCCGATCGGTTCCGGTGTAGGCAGGATTGACTATCGGTTTGACATTCGGGATAAATATGTAGAATTTATTAAAAAATGTGTGCCGGTCAATCTGCACGGATTAAAGATCGTAGCGGACTGTGCTGAAGGCGCGGCTTATTATACGTCTGTAAAGGCGCTGCGCGAACTGGGCGCAGATTTGATCGCGATTCATACGAATCCGGACGGAACGAATATTAACGCAAACTGCGGCTCTACGCATATGGATGAATTAAAGGCAAGGGTTGTATACGAAAAAGCCGATATCGGGCTTGCGTTTGACGGCGATGCAGACCGTTTGCTGGCAGTTGACGAGAAAGGAAACCTGGTAGACGGCGATCAGCTGATGGCAATCTGCGGCAATTATATGAAGCAGAAAGGAACGCTAAAAAAAGATACAATTGTAGTTACAGTTATGAGCAATCTGGGCTTTACAGTGATGGGCCAGAAAAATGGCATCCATGTGGAAAAGACAAAAGTCGGAGATCGTTATGTGCTGGAAAATATGCGCGAAAACGGGTATAATATTGGTGGGGAGCAATCCGGCCATATCATTTTTCTGGACGATAATACAACGGGCGACGGACTGTTAAGCGCACTGCATGTGCTGCAGGTTATGGTAGATACGCGCAAAAAACTGTCTGAGCTTGCAGCGGTTATGGAAATTTATCCGCAGGCGTTAGTAAATGCCAAAGTGCCGAACCACAAAAAAGAACATTATATGGAATATGCGGAGATTGAGGAAGCAATCAGCCGTCTGGAGAAGAAATTTAACGGCGAAGGCCGGGTGCTGATCCGTCCGTCAGGCACAGAACCGCTTGTCCGCGTAATGATCGAAGGGAAGAACCAGCAGGAAATCGATAAAGAAGCCAGGGAACTGGCAGAGTTAATTACAAAAATCATGTTATAGAGGTAGAAAAGATGGTTAGTCAAAAGGTAAAGATAAAAAATCCTACGGGACTGCATCTGCGCCCGGCGGGAGTTTTATGTAAAAGTGCGATCGAGTATAGTTCCGTCGTTACGTTTAAATACGGCGGGGAAAATATTGCCAATGCGAAAAGCGTGCTGAGTGTATTAGGAGCCTGCATTAAAAGTGGGGATGAGATCGAACTGATCTGTGAAGGCGAGGACGAGGAAAAGGCGCTGCATGAGATGATTGCGCTGATCGAGTTCGGATTAGGAGAGTAGGTAAAATGAAGAAAATATTGATCACCGGATGCAGCGGGCAGCTGGGAAGAGCCCTGAATCGGGAATACGAAGGAGAACAGGTGCAGATCGTCAATACGGATGTGCCGCAGCTGGATCTTACGGATATGGATGCGGTTCTGCGTCTGGTGCGTGCGGAACGGCCGGATGTAATTATGAACTGCGGCGCGATGACGGCCGTTGATCTGTGTGAATCGGAATCTGACAAAGCGTTTTGCATCAACGCGGTTGGCCCGCGTAATCTGGCGATCGCGTCGCGCGAAACCGGGGCAAAACTGTTTCAGATTTCTACGGATTATGTGTTTTCCGGAGATACGGATACACCGTATACCGAGACAGACCGTCCGAACCCGCTGAACGTTTATGGTTCGACAAAACTGGCGGGCGAACAGTTTGTAAAGGATTTTGCAGAGCGGTATTTTATTATTCGCACGGCATGGCTGTATGGCGAGGGAAAAAATTTCGTCGGTACGATGCTGCGTCTGTCGGAGACAAACGACATGGTGCGCGTGGTCGGCGATCAGGTCGGTACTCCGACCAGCGCCGCGCAGCTGGCAAAAATGATGCACAGACTGGAGCCGACGGAAAACTACGGTGTCTTCCACGGTACCTGCGAAGGGCAGTGCAGTTGGGCGGAATTTGCCGCGGAAATATTCCGGCAGGCGGGAAAAATGACAAAAGTAGAGAACATTACGACGCGGGAGTTTGGCGCGGCGGCAAAGCGTCCGGCTTATTCGGTGCTGGACAACCGGATGTTGCGGCTGACGACGGATCTGCAGATGCAGCAGTGGCAGGATGCGCTGCGGGTATATTTAATGGGAATTCTGTAGATAAATAAGATAACCGTTTGGCAAAGTGTTGAAACGGTCGGAAGGAGAGTTGCAACTATGAGGACTTATCTGGTGACTGGCGGAGCCGGTTTTATCGGGTCAAATTTTATTCATTATATGTTTCGCAAATATGGGTATGAGATACGGATTATTAACGTAGATGCGCTGACGTATGCGGGCAATCTTGCCAATTTAAAAGAATTGGAAGGACGGGAAAATTATCTGTTTGTCAAAGCGGATATTTGTGATAAGGAAGCGATCCGGGCTGTTTTTCAGGCGCATGAGATCGACCGGGTCGTGCATTTTGCAGCGGAATCGCATGTGGACCGCAGCATCCGCAATCCGGAGGTCTTTGTACAGACCAATGTGATGGGAACCGCGGTGATGCTCAACTGCGCGAAAGAAGCGTGGGAACTGGCGGACGGCGGATTTTTGGAAGACAAAAAATTTTTGCATGTTTCAACGGATGAAGTATATGGCTCCCTGGATGAAGACGGCGGATATTTCTATGAAACAACGCCTTATGCACCGCACAGCCCGTACAGCGCCAGCAAAGCGGCTTCGGACATGCTTGTAAAATCTTATATCGACACCTATCGTTTTCCGGCAAATATTACGAACTGCTCGAATAATTACGGGCCGTACCAGTTTCCGGAAAAACTGATTCCGCTGATGATCAACAATGCGCTGCATGGGAAAAGTCTGCCGGTATACGGGGACGGAAAAAATGTACGGGACTGGCTGTATGTGGACGACCATGCCAAAGCCATTGATCTTGTGATGGAAAAGGGGCGCCTGGGCGAGACTTATAATATCGGAGGGCATAATGAAAAGCAGAATATTGAAATTATCCATACGATTTTGGATACGCTGCTGGAGATGCTTCCAAAAGAAGATGAACGGCGCAGCCGGATCAGTACGGATCTGATCACTTTTGTGGAAGACCGCAAGGGACATGACCGCCGCTATGCGATCGCGCCGGACAAAATCCGGGCGGAAATCGGCTGGGAGCCGGAAACCATGTTTCGTGACGGGATTAAAAAGACGATTGCGTGGTATTTTGCGCATGAAGATTGGATGGCAGATGTGACGAGCGGCGATTACCAGAACTATTATGAAGAAATGTATAAAGGAAAATAAGGGCTTTGCCTATGAGTGGAAGATTTGTAGTACGGGAAGGACATTTTCATATAGCGGACAAAGACACCTATGTGCTGACCGGGTGGTTTGAGGATGAAGCTGCATCCGGCAGGACGGGGGTGTCCGCAGAACGCGCGTCTGGAAAAGACGTGTCCGGAGCGGAGTTGTTTTCCGTGTTTTTGGACTGTAAAAAGGCGGATATCCGGGTGCTTTGTTTTTCGGATGATTCTGTGGGTCAGAAATATGCCAAGCATGATATGAAAGTCAGGGCGGAATATGTGATTCTGGCAAAGCTGCCGCAGGATCTGTCCCGCTACCGCAGGCTGTTTTTGTGCCTGGCGGACGGTACCCGTGTGTATGAGCGCCGTGTGCCGCAGCTGCGCAGGCTTCAGGGACAGTTGAATTACCGGATTACAAGTATCCAGTCTACTGGAGCCAGCTGTGTAGTAACCGGTTGGGCGGCTTCTGCCAAGCCGATTAAGATTAATGTCTTTGATCAGGCAAAAGAACCAGTGAAATGTGAAGTCAGCCATTTCCCGAAGCAGGATGTCGCGCTGGAGTTCCGGGAAGCCAGACAGCTGTATGACTGTGGATTCAGCGTGACGGTTCCGGTGAATAGCAGAAAGAAACTGGCGCTGCAGATTACGGACGGGGAACATTCGGTAACGAGGGAATTTCGCGCTGTTGACCGGAACCGTCTGCTGTTTTATATCAAAAAGGCGAATTATTTCAGAAAGCGCAACGGTCTGAAAAAGGCATGCAAGCGTGCGGTGAACGAATTGTATGAACTGGTCGGGGACACTGGCAATTACATGAAATGGCGCAGGAAAAATATGCCGTCGGAAAAGGAGCTGGCCCGCCAGAGAAGGGAACAGGGAGCGTTTTGTCCGCTGATTAATGTGGTGACGCCTTATCAGGACAGCCATTCTTTTGCCGCAACGATAACTGCGGTGAAAAACCAGACATACGCGAACTGGAAATGGACGATTGTCTGCTCAGATCCGGAAAAAGACAAGCTGCTGGAGCGGGCCCGCGGACAGATACCGGAACAAAAACTCTGCCTGGCTGTCATAAAAGGGCAGGATGGGGTACAGCGGCGGATTGCGCAGGGGATGCGTGAAGTTCTGGCTGCAAGGGCGCAGCTGGCTGAGTGTGACAAGGCCGGACAGGCAGCGTGGCTGACGCTGCTCGAGCCGTCTGACACCTTGGAGCCGGATGCGCTATACAGCTGTGTAAAGCTGATAGAACGCCGTCCCAAAACAGATCTGTGTTATACGGATGAAGACCAGATTGCTGAAGACGGCAAGACTTACCGGGACCCTGTATTTAAATCGGATTTTAATATTGATTTGCTGCGGGCAGTCAATTATTTGGGGCATTTGGTGCTGGTGCGGGAAGATGTGGCGCAAAAAGCTGGGCCGTGGAATCCGGTATATCAGGAAGACGCGTCTTATGACTATTATTTGCGTGCGTGCGAAGCGGCGTCGTGCGTCGGTCATTTGCAGCGGGTTGTTTATCACGCGGCAGAGAGCGGCAGGCAGACGCGTTTTGACGGGGCGGCAATTGTGAACGAACATTACAAACGGATGGGAATACCGGCGGCCGCGGAGCCTTCGCAGACGCCGGGTATTTATCATACCATTTATCAATGGAAAGAAACGCCGCTGATATCCGTCAATATTCCAAATAAGGATCATATTGACGATCTGGATACGTGTGTGCAGTCTTTACTAAAAAAGTGTACGTATCCGAATTATGAAATTGTAATTATTGAAAATAACAGTACGCAGGAAAGTACGTTTGCTTATTATCAAAAACTGCAGGCACAGGACCAGAGGGTGCGTGTCGTGTATTGGAAAGATGCGTTTAATTATTCCAAAATCACCAACTTCGGCGTATCCGAGTCCAAAGGGGAGTATATTCTGCTGCTGAACAATGATACCGAAGTGATCGAGCCTGCTTTTATGGAAGAAATGCTTGGGTACTGTATGCGGGACGATGTAGGTATTTGCGGAGCCAGGCTGTTTTATTTTGACGATACGATCCAGCACGCAGGCGTGATTGTCGGGCTGGGCGGCATTTGCGGGGAAGGATTTCAGGGATTTCCAAAGGAAAACGGCGGATATCTGAACCGGATTTTCTGTCCGCAGGATTACAGCGCCGTGACGGCGGCGTGCCTGATGACGAAAAAAAGCGTCTTTGAGGAAGTCGGCGGGATGGACCCGGATTTGCAGGTCGCCTATAATGATATTGATTATTGTCTGAAAGTGCGTAAGACCGGGCGGCTTGTCGTTTATAACCCATTTGCGATGCTGCACCATTATGAATACAAATCCAGAGGAACGGAAAATACGGTGGAAAAACTGGCCCGCTATCACCGTGAGGTGGATCTGTTTACGACACGCTGGGCAGATCTGATCAGTGCGGGAGATCCGTATTATAATCCGAATCTGACAAGAAGATACCAGGATTTTTCATTGCGGAGAATTGAATTGCTGAAATAGAGATAGAGGAGGAAAGCAAAATCCATGAAAGGGATCATACTAGCCGGCGGTTCCGGCACAAGACTGTATCCATTGACGAAGTCCATTTCCAAACAGATTATGCCAGTCTATGATAAGCCGATGATCTATTACCCGCTTTCTACGCTGATGCTGGCAGGTATCCGGGAGATCTTAATTATCTCTACGCCAAGAGACCTTCCGGTCTTTCAGGATTTGTTCGGGGACGGCAGCCAGCTGGGGCTTGCGATGCATTATGCGGTGCAGGAAACGCCGCGCGGCCTGGCGGATGCGTTTATTATTGGAGAGCAGTTTATCGGCGGCGATACCGTATCGCTCGTGCTGGGCGACAATATTTTTTATGGCCAGAGCTTTACAAAAGTGCTGCAGCGGGCGGCAAGTATTCAGGAAGGCGCCGTGATCTTTGGTTATTATGTCAAAGATCCAAGGGAGTATGGCGTTGTAGAATTTGACGAACAAGGTACGGCGCTGTCGATTGAGGAAAAGCCGCAATACCCGAAATCCAATTACGCGGTTCCGGGGCTGTATTTTTATGACAACGATGTGGCAGAAATTGCTAAAAATATCAAACCTTCTGCCAGAGGAGAAATAGAGATTACCACCGTAAACGATGTGTATTTAAAGCGGGGGCAGCTAAAGGTAGAGACGCTTGGGCGCGGATTTGCCTGGCTGGATACCGGAACGCATGATTCACTGCTGGACGCGGCGGATTATGTGGCGGCGGTTCAGAAACGCCAGGGACTGTATGTCTCCTGCATCGAAGAAATTGCTTTTAAGAAAAAATTTATTGACCGCGCGCAGCTGGAAGCGCTGGCACAGCCGTTGCTAAAAACCGCTTACGGACAGTATCTGATGGATATCGCGGAAGGGCTGTAAGCGGCATTCGGCATCCGATTGACCGCGCAGCGGGTTTTCATAGCTGGAATGCGTAACCGTTTCGGGGTCATCGGAACGGTTACAGTCAGATACAGAAAGGATTGGGATATGGGAAAAATTAAAGTGACAACATGTGAAATCGAAGGGCTGTATGAGATTGAGCCAACAGTGTTTGGAGATGCACGCGGTTATTTTATGGAGACTTATAATTACCAGGATTTTAAAGAAGCAGGGATGGATGTGCATTTTGTACAGGATAACCAGTCCGCTTCCAAAAAGGGAGTGCTGCGCGGTCTGCATTTCCAGATCCGGTATCCGCAGGATAAGCTGGTAAGAGTACTGCGCGGCGAAGTATTCGATGTGGCCGTCGATCTGCGCAAAGGCTCTAAGACCTATGGCAAATGGCATGGCGTGCTGCTTTCCGGAGAAAATAAAAAGCAGTTTTTTATTCCCAAGGATTTTGCGCATGGATTTTTAGTGCTTTCGGACGAAGCAGAGTTTGCATATAAATGTACGGATTTTTACCATCCCGACGATGAAGGCGGCCTGATTTATAACGATCCCGATATCGGGGTAAACTGGCCGATTCCTGATGGAATGCAGTTAATTATGGCGCAAAAAGATCAAAACTGGGGCGGCATCCGTGCATATACAAAACAATACCGGGCAGATGTATATGAAGTCTGAAACAATCGGAACTGTGCGGCTGTATATTTCTAAGCAGGCGGACTGCGCGCCGCAGACGCTGGGGGAAGATGACAGGCAGCTGCAGCAAATCGTGCAGAATTACCGCGAAGACGAATATCACAGCCAGATTACATTATGCAAAAACTGGACCGTTATGTATCAGCTGGCGGAGTCCCGGGCCAATATTATAGAATGGCTGGAAATCCCGCGTTATGCCAAAGTTCTGGAAATCGGCGCGGGCTGCGGCACAATTACGTCCGCCTTGCGCAAAAAAGGGGCAGGGCTTACGTGTCAGGATGAAAATCTGCATTACTGCAGGCTGAATGCCATTCGCCAGAACAGGTCCAGCGCGCGGGAAGCAGGCAGCCGGGAGCTGACGATTTATGCCGGGCCGTTTGAGGAGTGCGAGGCACAGTTTGCAGATGATTATGATGTGATTGTGTGCATGGATGCTTTGCTTACAGAGGAAAAAGCGCAGACATTGCTGGCAAGTCTGAGACGGCATTTAAAGCCGGAAGGGATGCTTGTGCTGGCTGCGAAAAATAAATTTGGACTAAAATATTGGGCCGGCAACCGGGAACCCCATACGGATCAGTATTTTGCAGGACTGGAAAATGCCGGTGTGCGGCTGTATTCCGGGAAGCGCTTGCAACAGCTGCTGGAACAGACCGGATTTGACAGCCAGGAATGTTATTATCCGTATCCGGATGAACGGTTTGCGCTGGAAATTTATTCTGACAGGCATCTTCCGAAAAAGGGAGATTTGAATTATAATATTGTAAATTACGAGGGCGATCGTTTTTTGCTGTTTGATGAACAGAAAGTATTTGACAGCATTATTGAAGAAGGGCAGTTTCCGTTTTTTGCAAATGCGTATCTGTTTCTTGCGGGGGCAAAGGGGCGGGCGCAGCTGAAACAGGAAACGGTGTACGTTCGGTATGCGACAGACCGCGGCAGGGAGCATGCGGTCTGCACGCAGATAACAGAACATGCCGTATATAAGCGGCCGATGTATGCGGAAGGCACAGCCCATATCAGGCATCTGTACGAGGCATATGAAAAGCTGGAAAAACAATACGGTCAGACGAAGCTGAAATTTAACAGATGTGCGTGGGCGGCAGGTCTGTCCGGTCAAAATCGGCTGCCTTTGGATGCGGCTGGAAAGGACGAATCGGACAGCCGGGAAGAACATGAATGTCTCAGGTTTGAGCTGCTTTATGCCCATACATTACAGGAACAGGTAGAACAGGCGGTCGCGCAGGGCGAGTTAAAAAAAGTCTTTGACATCTTACACAGAATGATGCAATATATCAGAAACGGCAGCGGACAGACGCCGTTTCAAATGACAGAAGGATTTCAGAAAGTATTCGGAAGCATCCCTGACGTACAGGCGCTGGAAGGAACAGCCTGTAGTGATCCTGCGGATATTGATCTGATCTTGCCGAATATTTTTATAGGAGAAGATGGAACCTGGCAGGTCATTGATTACGAATGGACCTTTTTTTTCCCGGTTCCGCGCAATTTTATCATTTACCGGACACTGTTTTTTCTAAACCATGAGAACCCGCGCCTGGAAGCCTTATCTATGGAACATTTGCTAAAACTGGCAGAAATCGCGCCCAAAGAAGCAGCTGTATACGCGCAGATGGAACAGGCGTTTCAGCAGTATGTGGCAGGCGGGCTGATCCCTTATCGGGAAATGGTCAACCTTCTTGGGCGCAGATTTATTGATATCGTGCAGCTGCAGCAGGATTATGACCGCATTGCGGCGCAGAACGAATTGCTCAAGGGCCAGGGCATTTGGAAAGCAGCCAGAAAAATCAAAAGGAAACTGACAGGGAACTAAATCTATGGAATGGACAAACTCAAAAGAGCAATACAAACGTTTCATTATGCTGCTGGGGACGACGCTCATCGTCGCGCTGCAGACAGCTATGTTTGCCTGTTTGTGGTATAATTACTATGCGAACAGGGACTTAAGGAGCATGCGGAAGTATTTTCGGTATTTCTATTATTACCGCAGAGGGCATTGGACCGTGATCGTCTTGTATGCGCTGGTGCTGGTTCTGTTTATGAAAGTACTTGGCGGCTTTCGGGTCGGCTATCTGCGGAATCTGGACGTGCTGTATTCCCAGATTTTGTCTGTATGTGCCGCCAATGCGGTGGAATACTTACAGCTTGCCCTGATTGCCAAATGGAAATTCCTGCAGTTTGCGACGCCGATGCTGCTGCTGGCGCTGCTGCAGATTGCGGTCGGTATTGTGTGGATCGTTGCGATGCGAAGTATTTATGCCAGGCTGTATCCGCCGCATGAGATGCTGCTGATTTATGGAAATATCAGCCCTAAAGCGCTGATCCGCAAGCTTCAGTCCAGAGGAGATAAATACCGCGTCAAAGAAACGATCCATCTCAAACAGGGAATGGACACGATTCTGCAGAAAATCGCAGGCTATGAATCCGTGATTATTGGCGATATACCATCTCATGAGCGGAATGAGTTTTTGAAATTCTGTTTTCAACATAATATCCGGTGTTATTCCGTGCCTAAGATTTCGGATATTATGATTATCAGCGCGTCGGAGATCGACTTGTTTGATTCGCCGCTGCTGTTATTCCGCAACCAGGGGATGACGTTCGGGCAGAGTTTTTGCAAGCGGGCGATGGATATTGCGATCGGCCTTGCAGGCTGTATCCTGGCTTCTCCGGTAATGCTGGTGATCGCTGCCGCCATTAAATTATACGACGGCGGGCCGGTGCTGTATTCTCAGGAACGTATTACAAAAAACGGAAAACCGTTTCAGATTTACAAATTCCGCAGTATGATTGTGGAGTCTGAAAAGCGGGGCGCGAGGCTGGCGAGTACGCATGACGACCGGATTACACCGGTTGGAAAGGTGATCCGCAGGCTGCATGTGGATGAGCTGCCGCAGCTGTTTAACGTGCTGATTGGGGATATGTCTTTTGTAGGGCCGCGGCCGGAGCGGGAGGAGATTACGAAGGAATATGAGCAGAGTATTCCGCAGTTTCGGTTCCGGCTGAAAGTGAAAGCGGGGCTGACCGGATATGCACAGGTATATGGGCAGTATAATACGGTGCCGTATGACAAGCTGAAGCTGGATCTGACTTATATTGAGAATTATTCTTTGTGGCTGGATCTTAAGCTGATTTTGCTGACGGTAAAGATTTTGTTTCAGAAGGAAAAGTCTGAGGGCGTGGACGACAGCCAAAAGACTGCGCTAAAGATCCAGGATGATCCGTCAGGAAGATAAGACGGATCAATAAAATGGAAAATCGTATAGGAAGAAAAACATGGAACGACCAGAAAAACCAGTGATTTCAGTAATTATGCCGGCTTATCAGGCGGCGCGTTATATCGGGAAGGCGATCGAGTCTGTGCAGCGGCAGACGTGCAAAGAACCTTGGGAATTGTTGATTATCGATGACTGTTCGACGGATGCTACCGCGCAGGTGGCGCGGGAATATGCGAAAGCGGATGTGCGGATTCGGTATCTGCGTCAGAGAAAGAACCGGGGAGTGGCCGCAGCCCGTAACCTGGGAATCCGTAAGGCCAAGGGAGCGTATGTTGCGTTTTTGGATGCGGACGACTGGTGGGATGCGGATAAGCTGGAACTGCAGATGAAGTGCATCCGGCGTACAGGAGCCGTGCTGTGCTGCACAGGCCGTGAACTGATGCAGGCAGACGGAACGTCTATGGGCAGGAGCATCCAGGTGCCGGAGACGATCACTTACCGGATGCTGCTTCGCACAAATGTCATTCCGTGCGGATCGGTCGTACTTCGCGCGGATGTGGCAAAAGCATTTCGATTTGTCTGCGATCAATATCATGAGGATTATATTTTATGGCTGCGTATTCTGAAAAAATATAAAACGGCGGCAGGCGTCAATATACCGGCCCTGAAAAGCAGACAGAGCGCCGGAGGCAAATCCAGAAATAAATGGAAATCTGCCCGTATGCAGTACGGCTCCTATCGTTATCTGGGATACAGCCATATACAGTCTCTATATTATATGATATTTTATATATGCAACGGATTTCGCAAATACCTTTGACCGTATAGGAGTATTAAGGAGTGAAAAATTGGACCGATTTATCAAAGACATAAAAAAATACCGCAAATACACAATCTACGCAGCAAAATCCGAACTAAAATCCGAAGTAGCCAATTCACACCTCAGCTGGATGTGGTGGATTTTGGACCCGCTGCTGTTCATGATCGTATATTCCTTTGTAGCAGTCATTGTCTTCCAGAAAGGCGAACCATACCTGCCCGTATTTATATTTATCGGCTATAACAGCTGGAACTTTTTTTCCGCCTGCCTGCGGCAGAGCGTAAAGCTGGTAGCTGCGAACAAACCGATTGTATCAAAAGTATATATACCAAAATTTATCTTGATATTTGTAAAAATCGCTTCCAACGGATTTAAAATGATCATCGCATTTTCGATCGTAATCGTAATGATGATCGGATACCGTGTGCCGATTGACTGGAAAGTCGTGCTGATGCTGCCTTTATTTGCAGTGCTTCTCGTAGTGACATTTGCGTTCAGCAGCGTATTGCTGCATTTTGGCGTTTATGTGGAAGACTTGGCGAACGTCGTGACAGTCGTGTTAAAGCTGTTATTTTATTTAACCGGAATCTTCTACTCCATCAGCAACCGGGTACCATATCCGTACAGCAGTCTGTTGTTAAAATGCAACCCGATGGCGCTGCTTGTAGATTCTATGCGCCGGGTGCTGATCTATCAGGAAATGCCGCAGTGGGGAGCGGTGACGGTATGGTTTCTGATCGGCATTGTGCTGTCGTTCGCAGGAGTGCGTAATATTTACCGCCATGAAAACAGTTATGTGAAAGTAATGTAACAGCGAACGGGGGATCTGAACGGCTGCCATAAGGCGGGGCATAGCGCGCCGCGTGCCGGAGCTGTCAAAAATGCAGGAAAGTAGATGGAGTGAAATGGATACAGCAAAGGAACATGAAAAAGAATACGCAATTGAAGTAGCCGATTTGAAAATCCGTTATAAATGCCTGAACCGGATATCCATTAAAAAGAGTCTGTTCAGCCTGAAAAAGTCAGAAATAGCCGTGTTCGAGGCAGTCAGAGGCATCTCGTTTCAGGTGCCAAAAGGGGAAATTATGGGCATTGTCGGCAAAAACGGCAGCGGCAAGTCGACGATGCTGCGGGCGATCGCGGGGATTTTTGCGGCGGACGAAGGAACGATCGATCTGCATGGGCATACCGTGTCGCTGCTGTCTATTGGTGTCGGTTTTCAAAAGAAACTGACCGGAAGGGAAAATATTTTTTTAAGCGGAATGCTTTTGGGCTTTAGCGAAGAGCAGATTTTTGATAAAATAGATGAGATTATAGAATTTTCCGAACTGGAAAGTTTTATTGATAAACCAGTCCGCACGTATTCCAGCGGTATGTATTCCAAGCTGGCGTTTTCTATTACGGCGATTTTGGAGACGGAGATTATGCTGATCGATGAAGTGCTCAGCGTCGGAGATGTGCGGTTTAAGAAAAAAAGTTATGCGAAGATGAAAGAATTGATTACCAATGAAGAGCGGACGGTGATTATTGTATCGCACAGCACGGAGACGCTTGAAAAACTATGTGATACGATCCTGTGGCTGCATGAGGGGAAGATTAAGATGCAGGGCAGCACAGGAGAAGTGCTGCCGCTCTATAACGACTATATGTCTTAGAAACCGTCCAGTGGATGAAAAAGCATGGGAAAGGGGAATTTATGCAGATTTTTGGGAGTATTGGTATTTTATTGCTTACAATGATGATATATTATCTGCTGGGCAGGGCGTTTTGCGTGAAATGCCGCTTGGATCCGGGGGCGCCGGAGATCGTCTGCATCGGATTTTTCTTTTATTTTGCTGTATTCCAGGTAATTGCGGAGATCATGATTCTGACTGGACAGAAACTGCATTTGCTGGGCATGGTCTGGATGGCGGTACTCGCCGTGCTGCTTGGAATAGCGGCAGTGATCGTCTGGTCGGACCGCAGACAGCAGTATACCGTGCCGCAGACAGAGCGGCAGCATTCCGTTATCACCCGTCTGCTGTTTGCGCTGATGACAGCGGCGGTGCTGTGCGAATGTGCGACTGCGGTGCTGATGCAGCGTAAGATCGGCTGGGATTTTGCCTATTATATTGGAAATATGACAACTTCCGTAGCGACAGATACGATGTATGTATACGACGGCAGCAGCGGTCTGATGCGCAGCCATCTGGAACTGCGGTACGCCTTGTCTTCCTTCTATATGAATACGGCATGGATCTCGCAGCTGACGGGGATTTCGGCGCTTATTCTGCAAAAATATGTGACCGGGGTGCTGTGCGTGCTTCTGACAAATGCGGTCGTGTACAGCTTTGCAAACGAAGTGTTCCGGGGAGACCGTAAAAAGACGGCGGCGCTCGTGACTGCTTCGATTGTGCTGACAATTTTTTGGGATGTGTATGATACGACAGCGCAGTTTTTGATTTTGCGCGGT
>VSNY01000279.1 GCA_009774535.1 Lachnospiraceae bacterium | reverse complement strand
CGGCATATCCAGCACTACAATGTCGATGCCCTTGTCCTTTGTCAGAACTCTCCATTGAATTTGGATTTCCTCATAATTGCGCCCCAGCCGGTCGATGCTCTTGATATAGAGCAAGTCGCCCGGCTTAAGCTTTTTGGCCAGCTTCTTGTATTGGGGCCGGTTGAAATCCTTGCCGGATTGCTTGTCCATAAAGATGTTCTTTTCGGGAACAGACATTTCACGCAATGCGATCAACTGGCGATCCTCGTTCTGTTCCCTGGTGCTGACACGGATATACCCGTAGATGTTTGACAATACTTCACCTCCGATGATGTTCGCTCTGATGATATGGTGCGATCATTTTGTGTCCGCACCACTTTGACCCCATATTGGTATCTGCCAAATCAACTGCTCAAATTGAACAGTTGATGCGCTCTCTAATGACATGGTGCGGGTCAAAATGCTCCGCACCACAATGCCGAAAATCAACGGATAACTTTTGCCCGCTGATTCCATGTTACGATAGCTGGTGGTGACCAATGTGATCACCACCACAAATTTCGGTATCCGCTACTGAAAATCACTGATTATAGCTGCTCCTATCTCAGGAAAGTGGGATGGACAGAATATGTCCACCACATGTTGATGGTATCAGTGGTTCGTTTTGAACCACTGATTTTTGGTAAGTGACCAAATTGACCACTTACCAAATCAACTGTTCAAAATCAACTGTTGCTCCAGAAAGATGTGGTAATGGGCCAAATTGACCCATTACCGGAATCAGGTGACCATTTTGATCACCTAACTTACCGCTCACGCTTCTTCCAGATGATGTCATACCCCAGTGCGTCAGCCAACTCCACAGCCTCGCCGTAGCGGAGAGAACCGCGCCGCAATTTGCCGGATAGGTTGGGAACGCTGGCGCTCCAGCTGTACTCATCCGCCAGATAGTCCACCACCTCCGTCATGGTCATGCCCGCCCGGACAATATAGGATTTAATCTCATTTCGATAGACTTCTGCTTTTTTCATGTTCATGTGAAATTTTCCCTCTCTTTTGGTTCGCTCTATGGTATAATGGATACGCAAGTGTGCGATGCCTGTTCGCCATAAAGCGTTGTTTGTCGATATCGATTCATTTGTCCAGATTTTTGCCTGTAATGCCTTACTCATATAGGCGGTCGTTTGACTTTGCCAATGAGTGCGCTTTTTTCTCAATTAGCAAAGATGTTTATCGGACAGCATACCATACTCACTATTGGGCGCAACGCTCTTTGATACAGATACAGGTACGCAAACAACCGATTGTTTGCGGATTTCACAAGGCTCAAATCTGAACCGCGATTTTAAGGCGCCGTTTTCCCCGAATGTCGTTCCTGCCCGGGAATCTCACCCCGGCGTATCGCTTCCCTTGGTGCGCTCATATCGTGGCGGCACTTCGCCGGAAAGCATATCCCATTCGGACGGTCATGCAATTTTCAAGGTTCAGTGGGTTGTGTCAGGTAAATTGTAGCGAAAAAACGCGCTCCTTCCCGTATATCCAAGAGGATGGAAAAGGGCGGCAAATCGGCGTGATTTCCACGCTTATGGACGGAGGGCAGAGATGGAAGCGAAATTAACGATACAGGAGCGTCTGAAAGACCTGCGGGTCGTTGACCGGAGATTGAGCTTGGAACAGCTTGCAGAGCAGACCGGACTCTCCAAATCCGCCCTTGGCAAATATGAGTCTGAGGATTTCAAGGATATAAGCCCCTTTGCCATCGTAACGCTGGCGAAGTTCTACGGCGTGTCTACGGACTATCTGCTGGGTCTGACAGAAAACAAAAATCCCGCAAACGCAGAGCTACAAGCCCTGCATCTGCGGGATGATGCGGTAGATGCGATACGGGATGGGAAATATAATAAGCGGCTGCTGTCTGAGTTGCTGGTGCATGACGAATTCCAGCAGTTAATGGTCGATGCCGAGGTCTATGTTGACCGGATCGCCGACAGCAGGATCAACGATATGAATGCCATACTTGAAGCGGTGCGCCAGCAGATTATTCAGCAGTATGCCGCAGAGGATGGAGATTTGCATACCCGGACGCTGGCTCTCGCTCAAATCCAAACGGCGGAATATTTCAAACAGTTGCTGTCCGATGATCTGATCGGTATCCTCTCTGACATCAGAGAATCCCACAGGCAGGATACCACCACCGCGGATGGAGAGTCTGCCGCCGAAGCGGTCAGTAAATACTTGCAGACTGCTATGAGTTACGAAGGTAGCCCACAGGAGAAACAGGCGAGGATTTACCTTGCAGGCTTGGGTATTGATTATGATGCTATCACCAAGGAGCAATTTGTGACATTGATGGATATACTGGCAAAGTCCAAAAAGCTCCAAATCCGTCAGGCCAGCCGGCGAGGAAAAGGAACGCGAAAAAAGATGATATAAGTACCAGCAGAGAATCGGCTAAAGGTCGTAAAACTTTTGAATAATGGAGAGGTATATATGTTTTATAAAGTGTTTATGGACACAAATATTTACGATGGTGCAAACTATTCTTTTCGTAATGCCATGTTTCAATGTTTAAGAGAATATGCTACTAAAGATGAGTTGTGTCTTGTTGTAAATTCCATCATTGAAGGAGAAGTGCGTTCTCATATCAGGGATCGTATAAAGGAGCAAATTACAAAATTAAATAAAGTCGTTACAGACAGGACATTCACTGCGTTCAAACATTTAGCCCCGTTTATGGACATAATAGAAAAGAAGAACCCAGATGATTGGATTGATGCCTGTGACAAAGAATTCTCCACACTTTTGAATGATTGCAAAGCAGAGAAAATATCAGTGAACGGGGTAGGTGTGGAAAAAATAGTTTCAGACTACTTTATACAAGCTCCACCGTTTGAGGCAAAAAAGCCTTATGAATTCAAGGATGCTATTGCAGTATCCTCGCTGTTGCTTGATATACACAGCAGTTTAGAAAACCGAAAAAAATCCGAAAACATGAATATGGATGATTTGCTGTATTGTGTGATTTCTAACGACAAGGGATTTGTTGCTGCAGTAAATGCAGGATTAAGTGAAGCAGAGCGAGAATACATCCGTATATTCCCCGAACTCAAAAATTTTGTAGGTTATATAACCTTAATGAATCGCCAGGCGGAGTTTTTGAAAGCATATTTGTTGAGTGATTGCGCTCAGGATGAAATAGTTGAAACTGTGCGCAATGCCATTGATAATACGGTTATTGATATTAGTTTAGAAAGTGGAGAGTTTATTGATGAACA
>VSNY01000278.1 GCA_009774535.1 Lachnospiraceae bacterium | reverse complement strand
TGTATGAAAATCATGTCCGTCCTCATCACCGTCATTCTATACGGGCGCATGATTGAAATATACCTTTATGTGTCAGTAGCGCCAATCCCGGCAGCGACAGTTACCAACCGGGAATGGGGTACAATCGGGACAAATTATTTAAAAGGGCTTGTGGCTCTTGCATTTCAGGGGTTCTTTATCATGGTGTGCGTGGCGATCTATGCTGTGCTTGTGGCGAGTGTCGCAGTGGCGGGCAATCTGCACAGCGCATTGTGGTCGGTTGCGGCATATACCGTAATCCTCTGTTTCAGCTTATTCAAGACAGGCTCATTATCGAAATCAATTTTCAATGCCCATTGAGTACAAAAATACTGTGCTTGGCGGGCATTTCCCACGAAAGGAGCAGACTATGGCAATATCCGTACCAGTGCCAAAAGACCTGAGTGGAATCAAGACAAAAGTGGCGTTGAACCTCACCAAAAGGCAGATTATCTGCTTTTCGGGGGCTGCACTTGTGGGAGTGCCTTTATATTTCCTTACCAAAGGGGTATTGGGGACACAGGGGGCGGCGCTTATCATGGTGGGCGCAATGCTGCCATTCTTCTTTTTGGCAATGTATGAAAAAGACGGTTTCCCGGCAGAGAAGATTTTATACTTCATGCTCCGGCAGAAGGTACTCACGCCGGGAATCAGACCGTATAAATCGGAAAACCTCTACAAGCAGTTGGAGGAACGGGAAAAAATAAGGAGGGAGGTATGTTTCCTTGAAGAAAAAGCAAAAGGCAGAAGCGGAAAAGCAGAAGCCGGGAAAAAATAGACAGACGCCGGAAAAGGCGGGACTGACCTTATCGGAAAAGAAACGCCTTGCGGAGCTTCGGCGTGTGCTTGCCGGGAACAGCAAGGAGCAGGCGAAGCCGGACACCGCACAGAAAACCATTACATTCAAAAAAATGTACCGGGACGGCATCTGTCAGGTGGCGGACAGTTATTACACGAAAATGGTGGAGTTTTTTGACATCAACTATGACTTGCTGGAGGTGGAGGATCAGGCGGATATTCTGGAAGAATACAGCAAACTGATTAACTACTTCGATCCGTCCATAAAGTTCCAGTTGTTCTTATTTAACAGGCAGGTCAGCGAGCAGGCTCTTGCGGAGCAGTTTGACATTCCTCTGCAGGCGGATGATTTTGACGATATTCGTGACGAGTATACGCATATGCTAAAGCACCAGTCGGCAAAAGGCAACAACGGAATCATCAAGTCCAAGTACCTGATTTTCGGCGTGGAAAGCGCCGGGTACAGGGAAGCAAAGAGCAAGTTAAGCAATATCGAGAAGGACGTGGTACGCAATTTAAACAATATCGGCACAAACGCCAGAGGTCTTGACGGGAAGGAAAGGCTGCGTATCCTGCATGAGTATTTCAATCAGGGTACAATGGAGCCTTTCCGTTTTTCATTTAAGGAGCTGTCAGAATCCGGGAAGTCGGTCAAGGACTATATCGCCCCGCCGGGGTTTGACTTCCGCTATCCGAGCCGCTTTAAGTCCGGCAGCATCTATGGGAGCGTGTCTTACCTTGATATGATTGCGCCGAAGTTTACGGACGAGATGGTTAAAAAGCTGCTGGATATTGATGACAACCTCACCCTTACCATGCATATGCAGACCATTGATCCGGTGGAAGCAATCAAGATGATAAAACGTGCGCTCACCGACATTCAGAAAATGAAAATAGAGGAACAGAAGAAGGCAGTCCGGAGTGGCTATGATATGGATATTCTGCCTACGGACATCGTGACTTATGAGAAGGACACGTTAGAGCTTCTGGACGATTTGAACACGAGCAACCAGAAACTTATCAAAATGACCTTCCTCATTGCCTGTTACGGGCGGACGAAGCGGGAACTGGAGAACCTGACGCAGAGGGTGTCCGGCATTATCCAGCAGGCGAACTGCAACCTCAGATGCTTGCAGTATTTACAGGAACAGGGGTTAATGGCGAGTGCGCCGATTGGGTGTAACGATGTGGGGATTGAAAGAAACCTCACCACAAAGAGCGCCGCTGTCCTTGTGCCTTTCTGCACACAGGAGCTTTTCATGCCCGCACCCGCCATTTATTACGGTCTGAACGCACTTTCTAACAACATGATTATGGCAGACCGGAAAAGGCTGCGTACACCGAATGGGGTGATTTTAGGCACACCCGGCAGTGGTAAATCGTTCAGCGCAAAGAGGGAGATTTTATCCTGTTTCCTTATCACAAAGGACGATATAATCGTCTGCGATCCAGAGGGCGAGTATTTTCCGTTAGTGCAGGCGCTTCATGGGCAGGTGGTAAGGCTTGCCACCAATTCAAAGGATTATTTAAACCCGATGGACATTCAGCTCTCCCATAAGGGGGACAAGGAAGCGTTGAAATTAAAGAGCGATTTCCTGATTACCCTGTGCGATCTGATTGCCGGGGGAAAGGACGGTCTGGAAAATGACGAGAAGGGCATCATTGACACCTGTATCAAGCATATCTATGACGGGTATTTCAAACACCCGAAGCCGGAGAATATGCCCATACTGGAAGATTTGTATAATGCGCTGTTAAAGTATGAGCCGAGGGACGTTGCCCCGGAGATGCAGAGGGAAGCGAAGCAGAAGGCGGTACGGATTGCCAACAGCCTTGTCTTGTATGTGCATGGCTCGCAGAATTATTTCAACCACCGTACTAACGTGGATTCCCATAACCGGATTATGTGCTTTGACATTCGTGACTTGGGTAATCAGCTCAAAGAGATTGGAATGTTGATTGTGCAGGATGCGGTATGGAACAGGGTTTCGCAGAACCGGGAACGGAAAGTTGCCACAAGGTACTACTGTGACGAGTTCCATTTGCTTTTAAAAGAAAAACAGACTGCCATATATTCCGTAGAGATTTGGAAAAGGTTTCGAAAATGGGGCGGAATCCCTACCGGGCTGACGCAGAATGTGGGCGATTTTCTGAAATCAGAGGAAATCGAGGGCATCTTGGGGAACAGCGATTTTGTATATCTGCTGAACCAGAACGCCAAAGACCAGCATATTTTGGCGGATAAGTTGGGATTGTCGGAGAAACAGCTCATGCACGTCACCAATTCCGAGCCGGGAAGCGGTCTGATATTGTTTGACAACGTGGTTATCCCATTCGTGGATAAGTACCCGGCAGATACAAAGACCTTTGCGATTATGAATACTAAGCCGGAAGAATCCGTAACAAAGCAATTTGGTGAAATGTCAAGAGGAAAATAAAAAAGATTTTCTTGAAGAAGGGTAACTTTAATAGACCTACCG
>VSNY01000277.1 GCA_009774535.1 Lachnospiraceae bacterium | reverse complement strand
TCGCCCGAAGCCTGGCACATCGCATAAAACGGGGAATTGAACTGCCCGAAATTCGTCACGTTAAAGATGGCCTTCACCTTCCGGTTTGCGGCGCACACTTCTTCCAGCGCCTCTCTTGTCCCGTCCGTGGAACAGTTGTCAATAAACAGAATTTCGTAATCATAGCGGGGCAGCGCCTCCCGCAGCACATTGTCCGCTGTAAAGGCCATCAGCGCCACATTCTCCACTTCGTTGTAGCATGGTATTACAATGCTGATCTTCTTCATGTCCTTTGTCCATCCTGTGTGTATTCCCCGCTTTGCTGTTTGGTCACTCCATAAAATCATGACACTACGACGCCGGCTTTTTCCTATTCTTTCGCTATCCGTCCAAGTAAAGGTTCTTATCTGTTTCCACCAGATCTGTATTTCACTTTCTCAAGTTCTTCTTTTTCTAAAAAAGGATACATATCTTCCAGTGCCGCAGATACCATGCTTCCATCCTCTTGCACCTTGGAAGCTGATTTTGGTTCAAAATTCCGCGCCGGATCGACCAACACTTCACACATCCAGGGGCCATTACACCTAAGCGGCTGCTGCAGTACATCCGTAACGTCCGCTGCCCGCTTTAGCTTTACATATGGTATTCCAAATGCATCCGCAAGCTTCCCGAAATCAGGAAAACCAACCCCGCTGTCCGCGTCAATTCCCACAAACGGCGGATGAAAAAGATTTGCCTGTGTCTGTCGTATGGAATGATATCCCTGATTGTTCAAAATAAATATCTTAACATCCAGTTTGTGATAAGCTACCGTAGCTAACTCCTGCAGGTTCATCATAATACTTCCGTCCCCTTCCAGGCATATGGTACGCTGGCTGTTATCTGCAACAGCTGCTCCTAATGCTGCCGGAAGGCCATACCCCATTGCTGCACATCCCGAATTTGTAAACATCCGCTGTCCCTGGCGGATCTTTGCCGCCTGAAACGTAACAACACAGGCAGCGCCATTACTGCAGATAATTCGATCATCCTGATCCAGCCTGTCAAACAAATAATCAATAAAAACATATGGATCTATCCTTGCCCCTGCGGCCTTGTCCGGTTTTTCTATCACTGGATATTTTTCCACCAGGCTGCGGCACCATGCACGCCATGGCCTGTGCCAATTAGAAGGGCTGTATACTTTTTTCAGCATTGCATTGATCAGCTGGCCGACATCTGCATGCACTGCCATATCTGGCTGTACAGTCGGCTTATACAGTTCCTTTTCATCAATATCCACAATGATCTTGTACGCATTTTTTGCAAATTCATACTGGTTATATCCAATCATGCGGATATTCATCCGACAGCCGAGACTCAGCAGCAGATCACAGTTTTGTACTGCAAAATTGCCAGGACGGGTACCAACCGTTCCAGGCATACCCGCATACAAAGGATGTCCCCAGGCAATCAGATCATTAGAGTTCCATGCTGTTACAACCGGCACCTGCAGCTTGTCGGCCAGCCGCAGGAAATCATCCTGCGCATTGGACAGCCGTATCCCGCTGCCTGCCAAAATAAGCGGCGCTTTTGCCTGTCTGATTTTTTCCAGAATTTCTTTAACTGTATAATCCGGTATCTGTGGTACCTTGTGCGTCTGTTCCTGCTCCGGCAGAAAATGCTTACAAAGATCCGTCTCCATCCATGCTGCCTGCACATCCAGAGGGATATCTATCCACACTGGGCCTTTTCTTCCGCTAAGCGCCAGATACAACGCTTTCTCCAGATGATAGGCCGTCATTGCAGGATCTGTCAGCATTACCGCATATTTCGTAATCCCGGATACCATACGGACAAGATCCGCCTCCTGATCTCCTAACTGGCGCAGATGCAGATCTTGATACAGACTGCCGCAAGTCTCACGTTTTGCCTGTCCGGAAATCAGTAACATCGGAATAGAATCTGTCCAGGCACCCATAACTCCTGTGAGTGTATTGATACCCCCAGGCCCGCTTGTTACACAAACTGCCGCAATCTTTCCGCTGATCCTCGCATAACCCTCTGCAGCAATGGCACATGCCTGTTCATGATGGTTACATATACATCTGATACGATTGTGATGGCCAATGGCATCATTTAAATGCATAGCGCCTCCGCCTGTAACCATAAAACAATCCCGTATCCCATGACGCACCAAAAATTGTGCAATATATTCAGCAACTTTTATTTTCATTTTCCCGGACTCCTGTACTTCCTGAAACCTTGTCCGAATCCTTCAGACACCAGACATGTAATAGCTGTTCCATAGTTTCCTTGTTAAATGCCAGTTTATGCTTTTGCTCCAGCAAACCTAATACTTCATTAACATCCCGTATCGAAAGCCGCCGTTCTTCCATCAGCATAAATACGTAATCCGGATGGCATTGATGATAAGCTGCCAGAAAAGACGGCAGACTATATCCCCATGCGGCTGACTGACCGAATTGCAGGATATGCGCATCTGCTGCTTCCAGTAACTCGCTGATCCGATAACCTTTCGCATATACCCTGTTCAAATACATAACAAGCAATTCCGTCGGTACATTCCCTGCTCCTTTGCCCATTCCACAAATGCTTCCATCCACAAGGAGAGTACGGCAGACATTTTGCGACAATACCGCGATACAATTTGCATAAGCCATCTGGAAATTGTTATGTCCGTGAAAACCTATGGCAATGCCTGGAAGCAGATGCTGATGCAGAAGACGAAAAACATGCAGCAGACGCTCCTGATGCAGCAGGCCATAAGTATCTACCATCGAAACCGCATACGGCTCTATGTTATTTGCCAGTCCCGCTACGTCTAAAAGCTCTGCATCCTCATAATCCGTAATACTGACCAGCTGAACAAAAACCTTGTAGCCCAGCTGTTTCAGCCCATCGCAAAATCTAAGCGCCTGTTTTCGGTAAGGCTTTTTAAAAATGACACGTATCCCGTCTAAAAAACTCTGTCTGCACGGAGGAATACGTTCCAGTCTGCATGTGCCATAGTCGATCATCCCAACTACCATTGCATGTCCACGGTCTGTCCCTCCGTAAATGGTTTGCATACATCCTGCATCCGGCATGATGCTACGATTCCTATCAAAATCTCTTCTTTCATCTATAAATCCGGCTTCAATCACATCAATCCCTGCAGCTGCAAGCCGCCCGAAAATTCCGGACAGATGCTCATGACCAAATTTCCAGTCGTTAATATAGCCGCCATCCCGCAGTGTACAGTCAAGTAATTTTATCTCGCCCCAGAGATTTCGCTTTTAGTATTTATATTTATTCAATTATAGATTTTTAAAGAATAGGGATAAAAAGAAGAATGCC
>VSNY01000276.1 GCA_009774535.1 Lachnospiraceae bacterium | reverse complement strand
TTTTGACTTTCCCGGCAGCTTTTTCACCTACAGATGTTATTATGTATTTTCCTGCTGGTTCTTCCCGTACTGCTGTTCATATGAATCTGCCTGCTGGTTTTGCCTGTACTGCTGCTGATACGGATTCCCCTGCTCATTCTGCCCGTACTGCTGTTCATATGGATTCCCTTGCCGGCTCTGATTGTATGAACTGTCCTGTCCATCATTCTGGCCAGATGCCTGATCGTATGCGCTGCTTTGCACATTCTGGCCATACGAATCGCTCTGCCCATTCCGGCCATAAATCGGATCGTATGAACTGCCCTGCTCATTCTGGCTGAATTGCTCTTTCGCAGTCCACGATTGGTTCTGATCTCCCGGCTGATCATCCGTCTGCTGATGCCAGCTTTGCGTCTGTCCGTTTTCCGGCTTTTCCAGACTGACCGCCTTTGACTGCGCATTGTCGTTTGTATCCGCTGCGCTCTGTCCATCATCCGGGGCGTCTATAGTCATCGGCCCGTCGCTGGCAGTTTCCAGCGGCATTTCCCCGCCGTCTACAGCATTTTCTATGGAACTCCCGCTTCCGGTTTCTGTCAAAACGTCCGTCTCCCGATCCGTAAAGGTTTCCTGCTGGTTATTCACAGATTCTTCCTCAATCTTTTCCTCCATGCTGCAATCACCTCTTTTTTATTTTATCCATCCCTTTTGTCTTGTCAATCCCTGCCATACAAATCCCTTGTGTACACTTTATCCGTCACATCCGTAAGCTCCTCTGAGAAACGGTTGGCTACAATCACATCCGCCCGCGCCTTAAATTCAGCCAGGTCGCGTACCACCTCGCTGCCAAAAAACAAATCTTCTTTCAGCAAAGACGGTTCATAGACAATCACCGTAGCCCCTTTCGCCTTCACCCGCTTCATCACGCCCTGGATCGAGCTTTGCCGGAAATTGTCTGAATGCGCCTTCATCGTAAGACGGTAAATGCCGACCACGCACGCATTCCCAGGCAGTCCGTTCCTGCCGTTGCTGTTGCCCTGATCATAATAGCCGCCTTTGGCAAGAATCTGATCCGCCACAAAATCCTTTCTCGTCCGGTTGGAATCTACAATCGCCCCGATCAGATTTTCCGGCACATCCTGATAATTGGCAAGCAGCTGTTTCGTATCTTTCGGCAGGCAGTAGCCCCCGTACCCAAACGACGGATTGTTATACTGTTCTCCAATCCGCGGGTCCAGGCAGACGCCTTCAATAATATGCTTCGTATTCAAACCACGCACTTCCGCATACGTATCCAATTCATTAAAATAAGATACGCGCAGCGCCAGATACGTATTCGCAAACAGCTTCACCGCTTCCGCCTCAGTAGAATCCATATGCAGCACCGGAACCTCCTGTTTCACCGCACCCTGACACAGCAGATCCGCAAATACATGCGCCGCCCGATCCATTTCAGCATCATCGCAAGCCGTACCGACAATAATTCTGGACGGATACAAATTATCATGCAGCGCATGCCCTTCCCGTAAAAACTCCGGAGAAAACAAAATCCGCCCGGTCCCATATTTTTTCACAGCTTCCTTTGTAAATCCAACCGGTACCGTCGACTTCACAACAATAACCGCTTTTGGATTCAGCTCCGTCACTGACCGGATCACCTCTTCGACGGAAGACGTATCAAAATAGTTCATCTTTGGATCATAATTCGTCGGCGTAGATACAATGACATAATCCGCCTCCCGATAAGCAGCCTCCCCGTCTGTCACCGCATGCAGCATTAAATCCCTGTGTTCCAAAAAATCCGAAATATCCCCGTCTATAATCGGCGACCTGCGCTCATTAATCAAATCCACTTTCTCCGGCTGGATATCAACCGCCGTCACCTGATGATGCTGTGACAGCAGCACCGCCAGCGACAATCCGACATATCCGGTTCCTGCTACCGCTATTTTCATCAAAACGCTCCCTTTTCTAATCCCACAGACTGCCGCCATAGACCCCTTCAGCTGTCAGCTGACGGAACGCTTCCACTACGCTGTCTTTATCTTCAGCATACGTAACGCCAAACCATTTATCCGGCGTCGGAAGCACTTTCACAGCCGCTTTGCCGTCATGCAGCAGCCGATCGATCACAGACGGCAGCAAATATTCAGCTTTCAAATCAGCCGGATCTGCCTGTTTTAAAAATTCCACAAATTTTTCCTGCAAAACATCTAAAAATTCCGGCGTCAGTCCCCACAAATTCATAGACACCAGCGTACCGTCTTCCAGCGCCCGGCCCCCTTCACAGCAAATCTGCCCGGACGGCGTACGCGCAATACCCCCTGTCTCCACGACTTTTACCAGATCACTCTGCGCATTCCTCTCGCAGACCCCGCGCGTCACAGCGCCATTTTCGCTCAATGTATTCTGAATCTCAAATCCAGCCATACAATACTGTCCTGTTGTATTTTCATGCTCCCTTAAAAAATGATAGACATTTTTAAACGCAGTTTTTCCATAATAATCATCCGCATTAATCACGGCAAACGGTACATCCAGTACCTCCCTGCAGGCCAACACCGCATGCCCGGTGCCCCATGGTTTTTTACGGTCCGGCGGACAGGAAAAGCCATGCGGCAGATCATTCTGATCCTGGTAAACATAAGTTACCGGACAGATCTTTTCCACTCTGGAGCCAATCACTTCCTTAAATTCTGCTTCGATATCCTTACGAATAATAAAAATCACCTTCGTAAATCCCGCCTCCAGCGCGTCATGGATGGAATAATCAATAATAATCTCCCCCTGCGGGCCTACTTTCTGAAGCTGCTTAATGCCTGCCCCGTAACGGGAGCCGATACCTGCAGCCATAATTACGAGCGCTATATCTTTCATACTGAAAATCCTCCTTCGTTTTAGATAAAGCTGCAATTTTGCATCCTAACTGCGGATTGCAGCAAATGACCTACTTATCATAACATTGAAATTCGTTTTATTCAAGGAAAATCCGTTGCAGAGTTTGCAGAAAGGCAATTTTTGAAAAAAGTGCGTAAAATAACAATAAAAATTGTCATTAGATCCAGTGAAACTATTTGGATGAAGTGTGGCATTTTTTTTGGACTGTGCAGTATATAACTGATAGGCATAAAAATACAAAATGCAACGAACCTTCTAATCGTTGCATTTTGCATTTTGCATTTTTATCTCGTTTCTGCAACCACCACCTTACGGCACGCGTAATTGTTCTAAAACATAAGCTCTACAGATAAAAACTATCATCTATATATTCGGTGTTTGAATATAGCCAACTATATTTATAAGCACAATCTGTCAATAACAGTTTGTGGTATGGTATTTACCCAGTCGATAAATTTCGTAACAGCCGCTTTAATTTCATCCCGGCAGCTAAAGAAAACGTTGTTAATCACGGAATTTTTAAGCCA
>VSNY01000275.1 GCA_009774535.1 Lachnospiraceae bacterium | reverse complement strand
ACCAGTAAATCGCATATATTACTTCTAATAGGCCTGCGCTGTTCTAGATAACGAACGCGGACACCATCCCCGAAAGGTCGTTTCGTCTCCATCCGATTGTCGCTTCAATCCAAGTAATCGTCAGAAAGAACACTGCCGTTTCCACCAGTACCACGCCTGCAAAATGCAGATCCAGCGGTACGAAGTCCAGAAAATGCGGCTGAACGTCATCCTGTCCTTTGCGGTGTCCCGCCGCCGCCATCAGGAACGCAAAAGATGCCGCAAAAATGACCAGAGATACCATCAGCGCCACAATCCCTATATAACGTATCTGGTAAATAAGATCCATCAGCAGCGTGGCTTTCACAAACGGATCGCCGTCCATCCAGGTCTGTGTACCTGCAAGCGGCAGATTCACATAAGATACTACGATATAATGTTCCGTAGGCAGCTCCTGCCGGGTCAGAAACCGTCCGCCGTCAAAAAAATAATCCGGAGATTCCTGTTGTACTTTGCCATAGTCTTCCAGTCTGTCTAAAGTCCCATCTAAGATCCGGATATCATTGATATCGACATACAGATCTTCCATTATCAAAACCGCAAGGCAGTTGACCCATTGCCAGGCCGTTCCGTTTTCCGTCTGCACCTCTTCGATAAATCGGCTGACCGAATCCAGCGTGTATTCTTCATCGTCCGCCGAAATCATCGTGCCTTCGGATATCGGAAACAGTTTATTTTCTGCCCGCACATAAAAAGCATCGCTGTCCGGATCATAATACCATCCATTCACCACATACTCCTGCTCTTCATAAGGCATACTATAATCAATATAGGTGTTCCAAAGATCGTCATTGTCAACTCTAAACGATACTTCTTTCCCGAAATCAAATTCTTCATAATACAGCTCCTGGTTATCCGGAAGCTGTTCGATATTTCCATCTACGTAACTGTCCGGATCACGAAAATCTGCTTTACTACGGCTTTTCGCCTTTACAATCCCGTACCGGAAATTCGACTGCGTTAACTGCTGCTGATACAGCTCCTTAAGATCTTCGTCCAAATATACAGCCATTGCCGCAACTGCATATTGATCGCAGATACTTTCATATGCTTTGTGCAGCAGATCTTCTTTGCGCATCCGGTAACCGCCTGCCTGATCTATCGCCAGCATCCCGCAGGCGCTTATAACCAGAGCCAGCAGCGATACGATCACCAAAATCACTGCAGCCGTTTTCGCTGTCAGACTTGCTTTTAATCGATCCATCATAAAACCTCCATATTCCGCGTGCGGCCACTACGACCGTCACGGTTTGTCTTCCATTTTATAACCACGCCCCCATACCACCTTTAAAAATCGCGGCTGTGCCGGATCATATTCGATCTTTTCCCGCAGATGGCGGATATGTACCGCGACGGTATTTTCCGTTCCATAAGAAATATCCTTCCATACTTGTGTATAGATCTCATTGGGAGAAAACACCTGGCCCGGATGCTGCATCAGTAATTTTAAAATATCATATTCCGTGCGGGTCAGCGCTACCGGCTCCCCGTCCAGCGTTACTTCCTTGGACTTGTCATCCAGCTCAATGCCTCCGATTGCCAGTTTATCATCTGTGTGCTGTTTCCCGCCACCCAGCTGCATATAGCGGCGCAGCTGGGATTTCACCCTGGCCTGCAGCTCTACCGGATTAAATGGTTTGGTGACATAATCGTCTGCGCCGACATTCAGCCCGAGTACTTTATCGGTATCCTCTCCTTTGGCTGTCAGCAGAATAACCGGAACATTGCTGTGTTCCCGGATTTTTACCATTGCTTCAATGCCGTCCATCTGCGGCATCATAATATCCATCAGCACCAGATGGATATCTTGCCTTTGCATAACCGCGAGTGCTTCCTTGCCGTTATACGCTTCGTATACGGTATATCCTTCGCTGGCAAGATAAATGCGCACGGCGGATACGATATCTTTCTCATCATCACAAACCAGTATGTTATACATAACTTCCTCCAACTATAACTTCATGCACAGGAAAAATCCGTTACATGCATGATGATCGATCACAGATACATTGTAACGGAAATTTTATGAAGTTCCAACTATTCAAAATCTTAAGACTTTATGAATTTTTACAAATATAGGACCAAAACCGCAGCCTTACTTACGATAACTCCATGACAAAAAAGCGCCCCCGCTCCGACAAAGTAAAGGCGCTTTTTTATACTTTCAAAAAATCTTAATAGACCAGCCGATCCGGTCTGCGTGCTTGATGCAGTACGCCGAAAACGACGCCAATCGTATGTATCCCTGCAAGCCGCGGACAATTGCATTCGTTTTCTTCACGAACGTAAAAATCCACGCAGCCCTGTAATCTCCTTTGCTTTCTGATACAAATCTTTTTCATTCGCTTTTAAGTAAAACCGCAGGGATGCCAGTTCCTTTTCTGAAAATCCCTGTGACTTTTCAATAGTTCCGCCTGGCAGGATACATTCAGCAAAATCCTTTTCTCCATTTCTTGTAAAACGTATCTTTACGACCCTTTTGTCACCCTGTTTCATAATTCCGGTGTATGTTAATGATACATCTTCCCTGCCCATCACTGACCTCCCTGTACTATGCGCATGCTGCCTGTCTTCCATCATTTATAATGGCAAATTAACAAATGCTTATTTTATTATATCGGACAATTTGATTGATTTCTGAAGAGATCTGTCGGGTTCCGCCTTATTTTTATTTCCGCGTAAATATGATTTCAACGCAAAAAGCCCGGACATTCCGCCCGGGCTTTTCCTTGCTATTTGTTCCGAACGCCTTCCAGCTCCTCTTCAATCCGCAGCAGACGGTTATATTTAGCCACCCGCTCACTCCTGCATGGCGCTCCGGTCTTGATATACCCGGTATGCATGCCAACCGACAGATCTGCTATAAACGTATCTTCCGTTTCCCCGGATCGATGCGACATAATCGTGCGGTAACCATGTTCCTTTGCCGTCCGGATCGCCAGCATTGTCTCGGTCAGACTGCCGATCTGGTTTGGCTTAATCAAAATGGCGTTGGCACAGCCATTGTGTATCCCGCGCATCAGTCTCGTTACGTTTGTCACAAACAAATCATCTCCGACAAGCATAATTTTTTCACCCAAACGCTCCGTAATCTTTTTCCATCCGTCCCAGTCTTCTTCATCTAACGGATCTTCGATTGATATAATTGGATATTTGTCTACAAGTTTTTCGTAATAGTCGATCATCTCATCCGTCGAACGCATAATCATCTGCCCGTCCGTATCCGGCGTCAGACAGTTGCAGTCCGGTTCACAGATACAGCCGTCTTTTACTTCCTCCGTTACAACCATCGTACCTTCACAGTTGCATTCGGATTCCGGCGTCTGGTTTTGTTCCAACGCGTCTGCATTTTTGAGAATTAATGA
>VSNY01000274.1 GCA_009774535.1 Lachnospiraceae bacterium | reverse complement strand
TTACTCTGCCGCCGCGGGACGGACGATTTTTGAGAATTTACGCCTCTGCCATTTTAAATCGACTATATGCATAACGCAGAAAAATCAAGCCAAGTACCGGCATACAGTACTGGTTGGATGTCAGCTTTGAACCTGCACGAAGCAGGTCCGCTGATTCCCATAATTCTGCTTCTAATTTACGAATATTAATCATTGGTTTTCCTCACGTTTACTTCTTAATGATTTTTGTAATATACTGGTATGAAAATTCAATACCCTTACAAGTCAGATTTTCACACATATGGGGCGGGTCGTTTTCTGAAAAACCTGCAGGGCGTAATTCAAAACATCTTAATGAGCCAAATGTACTGTCAAAAGCAGACGCAAAATCATAACAGACAGATACAATTTCAGTTTCTGTTTTTCCCAGTGCATGAAGATAAATTCCTATAAACATAAGCGTTCCTTCGACTAAACCACATTGCGCCCTATACCCGCCTGCACCATGCAATCCAACCGCAGACCAGATTACCTGTGGTTCAATCATGGTTTCAAATAATTCACTCAGACAAATGATTGCTGTCCTTGCACAGTTTATATCATCATTCCAGTACAATTCATGTACCCTGTTCTTTATATATTCCTGCATAGTATGCCTCCTTGATGCGCCATTTTCCAGGCTAGATTTTCCAGTCAGGCAGATACGAATTATCATACGCCGCTTTTTATAAACTCAATCAAGTCTGACTCTCCAGAAATATTGGTAAAATTAAGTAAGAAACGCGGAGAACATTTGATTTATAAGCATTTTACCATGGCCCGCGGCGGAAAGCGCCTTGATATGACTCATTCATTGTACCATATCAAAGCTGATTTGACACCACAAGTCCCGCAAAAACTGCAAGAAACAAGATAATCTCCATTGTCAGATAGAATATTCCTGCTCGATATACTGTGATCGAACAGCCGGCATTTGATTAACCGCTGCTTCTTCCAGACTCAGGTTGCTCGTTTCCCAAACAGGAACTTCTCTCACTTACTTTTGCCTTCTTAAACGCGCAAAAAGGACAGCCCAGACTTTTCCCATAAGTCTTTGACTGCCCTTGCACTGTGTTTGATAAAAATATTCAGTTTTTGCTACGGTTGTCAATAATTCTTGATAATCTGAATATTACCGGAGGGGCTAAAGTTTTTTGCTTTTTAAGTAGTTTCCGTTATCAGGCCGGCCTTCCTGCGGAAACGGCAGACCGCCGCATATGGTTTTACTCCATACGCAACGGCTGTCTTTTGTATCATTCCTCATCCTAAAGATTTCAAACTCCTGCGGTATTCCGCCATTTCCTCCTCGCTTACTGTATCCATGATGTGCTGCAGCTCACTGACCACGGAATCCCGCTCCTTCGGCAGATAGGCAGTGACCGGGTAAAAATTTGAACTTGAGTTGGCAAAAAGGTGCGTCCGTATCTGTAAGTTCTGGATAAACACCTGCAGTTCCCCTGCCGGATTTCCCCGTACAGCCTTGAATCCGGGCAGATGGTCAGCATATTCGCGCCGACCAGGGCAGGATGGAGCTGATTGCATACAGCGGCGGTAATCCTTGCCCCGTCCTCCCCGCGCCCTGCGCCGGATATGCCCGTCAGATAGAAAAAGCTGTAACGGATGCCCGCCTTGTCCAGCCTGCCGCACTGCTCCAGAATGTCAGCCGCCAGATATCCCTTATCCATGAACCGCAGCGCCTCGTCATCCGCCGTTTCGATGCCGATTGTCAGCCCGTCATAACCAGCTCCGCGCAAAGCCGCCAGTTCCTCATCCGTTTTCAGCGTAACATCCGTCACTCTGGCAAAGCTGCCGATGGTCTCCATCTCCGGGAAATATCCGTATATCAGCCCCGCAATCTCCATCAACCTGTCATATTTCAGCACGAAAGGGTTCGCCCCGGTCAGGAAAGTCCGGGTTACCTTCCTTCCCATAAATCGGCGGTACATCTTCTGTGCCTCTTTCAAGTCCGCCTCTATATCCTCCATCGGTGACATCCTGAACTGGAAAGGCAGGTCTGCGTAAAGCGTACAGAACTTGCATCTGTGGTGCGTACAGCCCGCGGTAACTTCCAGCAGCAGGGAAGATGCCTCATAGGGCGGCCTCCATATGGTTCCTGTATAGTGCATCATTCATTCCTCCTTAAGTCTTTCCTCTTTTGCACTAAATTACCTCTAAAATTCCATGAAATCAAGTACTTTCTTTTTTAGTCGGTAGTACACTTTTTCGTACTTTTGATAAAAAGTATACTATCTGTCAAAAATAACCGTATCTTGATTTTTTCCCACTGCCGGGATATACTCATGGGGAAAGAGGTGGAATGAAATGGCTGAGAACAAATTCAACAACGAGGAGACCATTGCCCGCTGCGTTCCTATGGGCAGGCTTCAGTCCGTGATCGGCGGCAAATGGAAAATCCTAATTTTATGGTATGTGTCCTTTTACAAAGTCCAGCGGTTCGGGGAACTGATGCGCCGCCTTGACGGAATCACACAGTCTACGCTCACAAAGCAGCTCCGGGAACTGGAAAGCGATGGGTTCCTCCATCGGGAGATTTACAAGGAAATCCCGCCGAAGGTGGAATATTCGCTCACCGAGTTTGGAGAGAGCTTTATCCCTGTCCTTCAGACCATGATGGCATGGAGCGAGACATACCTCTGCCCCGATTGGCAGAACCCGTATGAGAAATAGTGCATGGGGACTGGTTCATTTTGCAGATACAAATCCCCCGCTTTCCAAGTGATTTCCCTTATCAGTCCGCTCAGCCTGCCTGCGGAAAAGGCAGACCGCCGCATATGGCGGATGAAGTCCATAGTGCGGCGGTTTGTCTTTTGTACGATTCCGGTAATAGCATCAAAACTGCACATTTAGCCATATATTTACTATTTTTCTGTTACGCTTTCGATAACAGTGTTATCTAAGCCTGAGCTTATAATTTCGCTATCTGTTCCCATTACATTTTTTGAGACTTTACCTCCGGCCTCAATAAATGCCAACATCTGCACCGCATTCTCTTTCCATGCACGTATATCTTCCTCTGTCAACTCCGGTTCTCCGGCAGCATACATTTCCATAAGGCCATTGGCTACCTTTTCGGCATAAGCTTTGTATTCCTCATACGTCCAGCAATCTGCCGGACTTTCGGAATGCACATATTCACTTTGGGCTATCCACGTATTGCCCATGTCTAAGCTGATTTTGGCAATGCCATCAGCCTCCTTTTCACCGCTTGTTCCAAGAATAATACTGCTGTCGTCTATGCACCCGATGTTGAATCTTTCCGCAGCAAAAGCAGTTGTTCCCACACATAATACCGTTATTGCCGCAATGAATAGTGCTGTACCCTTTTTCCTGAACTTCATAAAATTGCTCCTTTCGACATGCTGCCATGCACAGTTTTGTCTGCTACAGTTATAGGATACGATATGAATA
>VSNY01000273.1 GCA_009774535.1 Lachnospiraceae bacterium | reverse complement strand
TAACTGCGACTAAGACAGTCGGCGTGTGGGCCTCCTGTCTAAGTCTCCGTAAGCGCTGGATTTCGCCTCCGCTAAAACCGCCCCCTGACGTCCTTCCAGGGTGAGTCCCGCACTCCCGCGCCAAGCCTTCCTGCCCGCTGCCACCAGTGTCTGATTTTGTCGGAATATACTTATGATATTATGTAATGCGTGTTGCTAAAAATTTGCAGGGTCTTGATTGAGTGGAATTCCCAGCACGTGTATGAAGTTAAGTATCGAAAGTTTACCAAAATAGATGTAAAATTGTAACAATTCAGGCATGTCTGCGCGTTTACTACATAGACCGTATGAAAATGTAGTGGCTGCTGGTATTCAGCCCATTGCGGAGCAATTTCTAATGGCTGAATACGTAACAGTTCAATGGCTGATCTGACTATTACATAAAATTTGAGATATCCTGGCTGTTTTCATGTACAGCCAGACAGAATACAGTGTCCGGGCCAGCGGGAAGAGGCTGTGCCTGCCCGGCATAGGACGGAAAGGACATTTGAGGGGCGCTTTTAGCGGAGGCGAAATCCAGCGCTTACGGAGACTTAGGCAGGAGGCCCACACGCCGACTGTCTTAGTCGCAGTTAGCGATTAGTTCGCCGCAGCGTTGCCCCAGTCCGCTCCGTCCTATGCCGGGCAGGCACAGCCTCTTCCCGCTGGCCCGGACCGTCCGGGAAGCCACACACCGATCCGGTTTAACTCAATTGCCCGGGAAGCCACAAATCCATCCGGCTGTCCCATCGATCCCGCAAACTATATGTAGATGCCAAGGATTCTTTCTCTAAAATAGAACCGCTGCCAACAGCATACTGATTGCCGTCTGCAGCAAACGAAATCCTACATAAAAGCGCATAGAAATCCCCGTTCCTTTTACCATGGAAGCAGTCTGCGCTATTCCGCTAAGTCCCCCAAAGGCTGTGATTCCAACGAGCAGAGGGTATTTCCATGCGGATGGACATACTGGGCTTTGAGCGATGGCGTGGATTCCGTTTGTGATTTCTGTAATTCCGGTCAGACATAGAAATGCCGGTTCATTGGTTCCAGCCAGGCGTAAGCACATTTGGGAGAGCAGGGAGAATAACATAATATAACCGCCCAGTTTTAATAATGTCTCAAATCCATTCATAATTCCGGCATCGATGATCTGAAAATTTAAGCTAGATACAGATGCGGGATTTTTTTTGGCTGGAAGTGATTTTGTCAGGCGCAGCAGGAAAAGTCCGGTGAGCAGGGGCGGCAGGTATAAGATGGCGTAAGTGGCAAAGGTTCGGTTGTATAATTTAAGCGAGGATAGTAACAGGTAACTGCTGACGAAGACCGGACTGATATTGTTGCACATGGCGCATAGAATATTCGCTTCCTGCAGGGTCAGTTTTTTTTCGCGTAGTAAGTCCGCCGTTGTTTTGCTGCCGATTGGAAAGCCGAAGCAAAAGCCGGAGATAATCGGATAAGCAGCCTGCGGATGATGGAAGAACAGGCGGTCTAGTACAGGCCCTGCGGCGTGTATCATATCGTCCAGATAGCCGGACTGGATCAGGATATTGGAAAAAATTGTAAATGGCAGCAGCGCCGGAAGGATGTTCTCATACCATAAGATCAGCCCGTTTGCGGCGGCTTTTACACAGTCCTGCGGATAAATTAATATGAATAGGATAAACAGCATGATAATAAATATAGATAACTTTTTTTTCATGACAGCACGTATTTTTTTTATTAGTATACGCGTTTGCGGGAGGAAACATGAATCAAAAACGTATCTTTTGGATGGTCCTGCTGTTGCTGGCTGCGAGTCTGGATATGAGTCTGATACGAAATTTGCAGCAGAATGGCGGGGAGTATCAGGAACGGTCGCAGCTTTTGGAGGAAGAGGAGGCGCTTGCACAGCTGCGGGCTTTTGAGCTTCCGCAGGATGCTTTTGTCAGTCTGACAGGGCAGAAAAAGAAAAAAGGAAGCGTTATGGAAAAAACGAATGATTGGGATGCGGATGGACTTACGGAAGATGCGGGGGATCAGGTTGAAAGCGCTGAGAAAGAACATGAAGCAGATGAAAGTAATGCGGATGAAGATGCGGAGCGGGAAGATGAAGGTAATGTGCGGGAAGATGAAAGTAATGTGCGGGAAGATGAAGCGGGTGTAGATGGAAGTAACATGCATGAAGATCTGGAAGATGAAGGTAGAGAAAATGAAAGCAGCATACATGAACGTATGGAAGATGGAAGTAGCGTGTATGAGGGCATGGAAGATGAAGGTATAGAAAACGAAAACAGCATACATGAACGTATGGAAGATGGAAGTAGCGTGTATGAGGGCATGGAAGATGAAAACAGCGTGTATGATCTGGAAGATAAAAGTAGTGTGCATGAAGATGCTGAAGATAGCGCATATAAAGATGTGAAAGATGAAAGTGAAAGTAGTGTGCATAAAGACGCTGAGGATGAAAATGAAAGTGGTATCATGGAAGATGAGGGTCAAAAGATCAATGGAAGTGCTTCAAAAGAAGGTATTTCAGGGAAAGATAACTGGAGTGAAGATGTTAAATATAGAGTGAATAATGCCAAAGAGGAAGATGATGCAGATGTGTCTTGGAAATTTAGTTTTGGATTTCAGCTGGATTTGAATCAGCAAAAGCAGATGATGGAAAATATTTTGGCGTATTTGTTTTGCCAGACGCTGGATGCAGATCAATTGGAACAATGGAAGGAGACGGAACAGGAGGCTGCGCCGAAATTATATGAGGATTATACAAATTATGTACAAAATCTATTGGCGGATGCGGTATATTTTCCGGTTCCGGAAGCGTCTAATGATGCGCAGGCGACGGTTTCTTATGAGAATAGCTGGCAGTCAGAACGAACTTATGGAGGTGCGCGCGGCCATGAGGGGTGCGACCTGATGGCCGCGGTGCAACAGAGGGGGTATTATCCAGTGATTAGTGTCAGTGATGGTGTTGTGGAAAAAATCGGGTGGCTGCCGCAGGGTGGGTACCGAATAGGAATCCGCAGCAGGCATGGGGTGTATTATTATTACGCGCATTTGGCGGAATATGAGGATGGGATGGCGGAAGGCGTTTCCGTAGCTGCCGGGCAGCTGATCGGATATATGGGAGATACCGGGTACAGTGAGGTAGAAGGGACGACCGGGAATTTTCCGGTGCATCTGCATTTTGGTATGTATCTGGATCTGGAAGGACGGGGTGAAGTGAGCTTTAATCCTTATTATCTGCTCGGACTTTTGGAAAATCATAAACTGCGGTATATGTATGAAAGATAAGGTTCAATAAAAACTGCAGACTTCTGGAAAATCATAAATTACGGTGTATGTATCAAAGATCGAGTAGATTATAAAATGCAGACTTTTGAATAGCAATCTATGATAGTGTATGTATCATAGATAAGGTTAGTGACTAATAAAAATCACCGACCCCACGCGACGAATAGCAAG
>VSNY01000272.1 GCA_009774535.1 Lachnospiraceae bacterium | reverse complement strand
GGGGAAAATGTTTCTGGTGGATGAGAGTAATTACCGGGAAGCGGCAGCAGCCATCAGGAACCAGGAATACCCGATTGTCAGCTTAAACGAGACGGGCGAAGGGGAGTTCTCGGTAATCAAGGCGGAGATTAACAGGGAGCTTGCTAGGCTCTTCCCAAGAAAATCTGCCTTTGAAGTTTGATATCCGCGGGCAGCGGCCCGTAAACGTTTTGGAATGGTGATTAGGATGCAGACATTAACGATCAGAGACAATGACAGGCTGCTTATCGTGGCGCCTCACCCGGATGACGAATGTATCGGACTTGGAGGAATTCTTACATTATATCCGAAGCTTTGCAAGGTGGTTGTGCTTACAGATGGAAGGCAGGGGCAGGGAGATGCGCCGCCGGAGCTTGAAAAACAGATAAGGAAACAGGAATTTATCAGGGAAATGCGGGAAGCGGGTATCGGTGATTATGAAATGCTGGACTATGAAGACGGCAGCTTGATGCAGCATACGGATTGCCTTGAAAATAGGAGTCTGAGTTCCTTCACTAAGATTTTTGTGACAGGGATACACGACAACCATCCCGATCATACGGCGGCATGTATAAGCGTGCAGCAGGCGCTGAAAAAGCAGGGGATTACGGATGTGGAAATTTACCTGTATGAAGTGCATGCCCCGCTGCGGGAAGTGACGCATATGCTGGATATTACACAGATTTTGGAAAAAAAGCTAAATCTGATCAGACATCATCAGTCGCAGCTGACTAGCCTCCCATATGATAAGATGGCAAGATCGCTTGCCGAGTACAGGGCTTTGCAGAACCGGGCAGATGGATGTTACTTTGAAACGTATGCCTGTGTGAGACCGGGTGACGATCTGGAGAGCGGAACGGTAGAACTGGAAAAGAAATGGCAGAAAAGCGTTTTGTTTTATTGGATATTGACGCGGTGGATGGATTGGAAAATCAAAGGTAAATGTATTGCTGATATTCTTCTGAAAAAAAACTGGTGTCAGATAGCGGTATACGGCTATGCGGAGTTGGGTCAGCTACTTTGTGAAGAATTGAACGGGAGTAAAGTGCATGTTTCTTATGTATTAGATAAACGGGTAAGGGATACGGGAAAGAAAAATTTGCCAGTATATATCCCACAGTGCGGGCTGCCTCACGTGGACGCGGTGATGGTTACGGCGGTTTACTATTTTGAGGAGATCAAGGAGGAGCTGTTGCAGATGGGGTATCGGAACATTTTTTCTTTCAGGACGCTTTTGGAGATGGAGGTATAGGTACAGGTGTCCATATAGGTGAGCAGCGGGAGGCGGCTATGGAAAACATTATTGTTTTTGGAACAGGTAAGTATTTTGAATGTAAGAGGGAAGCGCTGGAGAAGAAATATCATATTGTAAAATTTGTGGATAACAGGGTAGAAAGGAACAAACCGGAGCTTTATCAGAATACGGGCATAGAGGTGGTCAATCCGGCTGATTTAAGTAAGGATGACAGCACGGTTATATTTTTGATGTCGGTATATTTTGTGGGTATGTGGCGCCAGCTTTGTCAGATAGGTATTTCATCGGAACGGCTCCGTTTTCCTTATAAGGAGAAGCCGTATTTTGAAAACGACGATGCGCTGTGCCATTATCTGAGCCATATTGCTTTTTCACGGGATTGCTTTTCCTGTACCAGGGAAGATGGAATGGTGACAAAAGTCAGAGATGAGGATGAGTGGCGGAACCTGTTGCGGGCTGCTTACCGAAGGCGCTATCCGTTAATCCGTTCTACCGCGGAGATGGAAACGGAGCCTATCAGCCGACAGTTTGGCACAGAGAGAGGGACACCGGTTGATCGGTATTACATTGAAAGATTTTTGGAAGAACATAAACAGATGATCAGGGGAGACGTACTGGAGATAGAGGACAGTACATACAGTTTCCGGTATGGGGAAGAAAGGCTGCAAAAAGCCATTGTCATGGATGTGGGTAAGGAAGGCGAGGATATTTCATTCCGGGGAAATCTCGAGACGGGGGAAGGAATCAAGGATGAGATAGCGGACTGCTTTATACTGACGCAGACCTTAATGTATATTTTTGACCTGAAAAGTGCGGTGCACTATATTGCGCGGCTGCTCAAGAGTGGCGGTACCGTGCTGGTGACATGTTCAGGTATCTCACAAAATTCAAAGCGGTGCATGGATGAATACGGGTGTTGCTTTAATTTTAATAAAGATGCCCTGCGCAGATTATTTGAGCAGGAATCGGATATGGAAGTTTTGGAAGTTGGAAGCTATGGGAATGTGAAGACGGTTTCAGCACATTTGAATGGCTTGTGTCGCGAGGATTTAGCGGAAGATGACTTTACGCCGAATGACAAGTATTATCCTCTGATTGTTTATGCGGTGGTGAGAAAGTGTATAAAGTAAAATTTCATGGAGGTCAAAATGGATCAAAAAATAATCCCACGGGTTCTGGCAATTTATCTGCCGCAGTTTCATGAGACAGAAGACAATAATGCATGGTGGGGCAGAGGGTTTACGGATTGGGAGACTGTGAAAACTGCGGAGGCATATTTTCCCGGGCACAACCAACCGAGGATGCCGCTAAACCAATACTATTATGATCTCAGCCAAAAGAGGGTCATGGAAAGGCAGGCGGAGCTGGCGGCGGATTACGGTATTGGCGGGTTTTGCTTCTATCACTATTATTTTAAGGACGGGAAAAAGGAGCTGGAGCTTCCGGCGGAGAATTTGCTGAAATGGAAAGACATTAGGATGCCATTTTGCTTTAATTGGGCAAATGAGTCCTGGATTCGGTCATGGAGCAGATTTACAGGGAACGTATGGGCGGAAAAATATGAAAAGAAAACGGAAGGCGTGGTCGATATCGCAAACGGGATGCTGGCAGAGCAGGATTATGGAGACGAGGGAGACTGGATAATGCATTTTGAATATCTGCTGCCTTTTTTCCGGGATGACAGATATATCAAAAAGGATGGTCGGCCGATTTTTGTTTTTTACAGTCCAAACGATATAAAACCGCTTGACGAAATGACGGAATGCTGGCGCAGGTTAGCCCGGGAAGCAGGATTGGATGGTCTATATCTAATTGGTTCTAAGCTGAATGCGCCAACCCCATATCTGGATGCCGCGCTCATTTACGAACCGAGAAACAGTATTAATAAGTTGAATTCTATTGGGAAAGTGCAGATAAAAAACGGCGTAAGGTGTTTTTCGTATGATGATATCTGGGATCGTATTAATGAAACGGAGCCAGTTTATGGATGTAAGACATACTTTTGTGGTGTTTCAGGATATGACGACACGCCGAGGCGAGGAACCAGTGGAGAGTGCTTGGTTGAAGCTTCACCAGCCATATTTGAAAGACAGTTGGAAACGCTCATGCAAAAAAGCATCGATGAGGGGAATGAGTTTCTTTTTGTCAATGCCTGGAATGAATGGGGGGAATGAATGTATCTTGAACCGGATATAATTGACGGATACAAATATCTTTGCGCTGTTA
>VSNY01000271.1 GCA_009774535.1 Lachnospiraceae bacterium | reverse complement strand
ACCGGGAAGAAAAGGTAGATTTTGTAGAAGATTTCCTGCAGAAAAGCCAGCCGGCAACGGCAGCGTCCAGAGGAATGGTACATCGGTATTCCTTTGACGTAAGAGCTTAGTACTGCAGCGACGGGAGTTGTCACGGGTAAGAAAAAGGAGAAAAAAGATTGGCACAAAAAAAAGAAGACAGGCCCAAAACCGCCGTAGCGCTTGCCTATGAACCCGGCGAACAGGCGCCGAAAATCCTGGCAACCGGAAAAGGCGCGCTGGCGGAAAAAATTATAGACGCGGCGAAAGAAGCGGACGTTCCAACCTACAAAGACGATAAACTGGCGGATACGCTTTCGAGACTGGAAATCGGCGATATGATTCCGCCGGAACTGTACCAGGTCGTTGCGGAGATTCTTGTATTTGTCAATGATATGGATAAGATCCGCCAAAAACTGGGAGATTATAAAAAATGAAAAATAACCGGGCAGTCGGCGCAGACTACGAACAGAAGGCGGCGCAGTATTTGGAAACGCTGGGGTATCGGATACTGGAGAGAAATTTCAGATGCCGTATGGGCGAAATTGACCTGATTGCGATGGAAGGCAGATATCTGGTATTTCTCGAAGTCAAATACCGGACAGATCTGCGGACGGGTACGCCGCAGGAAGCCGTTAATGACCGGAAACAGAAAAAAATTTGCAGAGCAGCGTCTTATTACTGTAAGATCCGCCGGATTTCTACGGAGCAGCCGTGTCGTTTTGATGTAGCGGCCTGCCGGGCGGAGGAATGGACGCTGATTCGGAATGCGTTTGATTATAGGGAGTAATTTTGCAACAGCAGTGATCACATAACAGGAAGAAGAATTTTATGATACAGGAAGACTTTATATTTACAGACAAACGGCCCGTATATAGAATGACCGACAGCAGTGCCGAAGGCGGCGTACCGCTTTTAAAATTCCGCCTTTTTGAACAGCTGCCCATGCTGACCCACGGTATTACCACACGCGCTGGCGGCGTCAGCCAGGGAATGTATGCAACGCTGAATTTAAGCTATACAAGAGGCGACGACAAGTCCGCCGTAGATGAGAATTTTCTGCGCACAGCTATTTCGCTGGATGCGTCTTTATCTGATTTTGTCCTGACTGACCAGACCCATACGACAAATATCCGTACCGTAACGCGCGCAGACAGCGGCAAAGGAATCTTAAAGGAACTGGATTATAAAGATATTGACGGACTTATTACCAATGAACCGGGAATGGTGTTGTCCGCTTATTTTGCAGACTGTGTGCCTCTGCTGTTCGCAGATCCGGTGCATCATGCCATTGGTGTCAGCCATTCCGGATGGCGCGGGACAGTCGCGCGTATGGGGCGGGAGACGATCCGCGCCATGCATCAGGCTTATGGGAGCAGGCCGCAGGATCTGTACGCAGCCATCGGGCCTTCGATCTGTCAGTCTTGCTATGAGGTAAGTGAAGATGTGGCAGAGCAGTTTTGCGCGGAATTCCCGCAGCATGTGCAGGCGCTGTGCAGTCCCGTGCCAGGCGCCAATGGGAAATTCCAGCTGGATCTTTGGACAGCCAATCAGATCGTGCTAAAAGAGGCCGGCATTTTGGACGATCATCTGGCAGTCACGAATCTTTGTACCTGCTGCAATCCAAAGTTCTTGTTTTCCCATCGCGCCAGCAAAGGCAGACGCGGCAATTTCGGCGCGTTTATTAAATTAAATCCGCAAAAGATCCTGTAAAAAATTGGAATAGTTCCTGTCTGATGACATAAAGTATAGAAAGTAAATGTTTGGCAGGAAGGACAGGGAGGATGGAGCAGTACAATCTATATAAAGATATCCAGGCAAGGACAAACGGAGAGATTTATTTGGGCGTGGTCGGTGCGGTGCGTACCGGAAAATCCACGTTTATCAAGCGTTTTATGGAGCAGATGGTCATTCCGCATATGGAAGATGAAAATGTCCGGGCGCGGACGCGGGATGAACTGCCGCAGTCAGCGCAGGGCAAGACCATTATGACCACGGAGCCAAAATTTATACCAAAAGACGCGGCGCAGATCCGGCTGACTGATGACATTCAGGTAAAGGTGCGTCTGATTGACTGCGTCGGATATATGGTGGAAGGCGCCAGCGGCCATTTGGAAAACGGTGTGGAACGCATGGTGAAAACGCCATGGTCCGAACAGGAAATCCCGTTTTCACAGGCAGCCGAAATTGGAACGCGCAAAGTAATTAAAGATCATGCCACGATCGGGATTGTCGTAACGACCGACGGCACGGTGACTGAGATTCCTGCAGCCAATTACCAGAAACCGACACAGGAAACAGTGAATGAACTTAGAAAGAGCGGCAAGCCGTTTTTAATGCTGTTAAATTCCGCAAAGCCTTACAGCGACGAAGCGCGCCAGACAGCGCAGCAGATGGAAGCGCAGTATGGCGTCAGCGTAATGCCGGTCAACTGCGAACAGCTGCGCAAGGAAGATGTGAATCATATTTTAGAACAGATTCTGTACGAATTTCCGGTGGTGCGGATGAATTTTTATCTGCCGAAATGGGTCGACCTGCTCGGCGGCGACCGTCCGGTGAAAAAGAATGTGATTGACAACGCCAGAAAGATCCTGCAGGAGATTACGTTTGTAAAAGACGTGCAGAATTACGAGTTCCGGCCTGAAGGTGAATATTTGGAAAAAATCAAGCTGGAACAGATGAACCTTTCGGATGGGACGGCGGAAATCCGCATGGAAGTCGCACAGAAATATTACTATGAAAATATTTCGGAACTGACCGGGGTGCAGGTACACGGCGAGTATGAACTGATCCGCCTGATCCGAGAGATGGCGGCCAAAAAACAGGAATACGATAAAGTAGCCGATGCAATGCAGGCAGTGCGTATGAAAGGCTACGGAGTCGTATCGCCGCAGCTGTCAGACATCGCCTTGGAGGAGCCGGAAGTGATCAAGCATGGCAGCCAGTACGGCGTAAAGATCAAGGCGTCTTCTCCGTCGATCCATATGATCCGTGCCAATATCGAAACAGAAATCGCGCCGATTGTCGGCAGTGAGGAACAGGCGCAGGGGCTGAAAGACTACATAAAAGAAGGGCAGAATTCTACAGAAGGCGTGTGGAATACAAATATTTTTGGCAAGACAATCGGAGAGCTGATGGAGGATGGGATCAGTCACAAGATTTCCATGATGGATGATGAAAGCCAGATGAAGCTGCAGGATACAATGCAGAAGATTGTAAATGATTCCAATGGAGGAATGGTCTGCATTATTATCTAGATTTGGAGATTTTGAGATTTGAAGATTTGAGATTTGAATAAGAGACCCCTTAGAATGGATTTGATTTTTTCTGCGAAAATCAGTATAATAAACACATCATGGAATCCGAAAGGTGTGTCAAATTTATGGAAAGAAAAATCACAAAAACAATTCAAATCGGCAATCGCGTTATTGGCGGCGGCAATCCGGTTTTGATTCAGTCAATGACGAATACAAGAACGGAAGATCTTGCGGCAACCGTCGCG
>VSNY01000270.1 GCA_009774535.1 Lachnospiraceae bacterium | reverse complement strand
GGTTTGCCTATAAGGACATCCGGACTGTCATGCAGAATCAGCAGGATCTGGTGGAGGTTGTGACGGAGCTGAAGACAGTGGGGGTAGTGAAGGGATAAGGGGCAAGGTTTGGGAAGGTACGCCATGGAAACCGGGGAGAGAAGCAGATCGAAATGGTAAAAGCAAGGCAGATTAAGAAAATGTCTGGAATACGGAAGAGAGAACTTGTGAAACAGGCAGGGCAAGGGTATAATAAAATGAAAAGCACTTACTATATTGATAAGACAATGTTTATAAAGGAATTACTGGACTTAAAGAGAAAGGTTAATTTGTTTACCCGTCCAAGGAGATTGTAAAATGACAGATTTTGCCCCAGGCATGAGAACCATCATTCGGGACGAAGAATGGATGGTGAAAAAAATTGAAACAAACAGTCTTGGAAACAAGACTTTATATTGCATCGGCGTTTCTCCGTTGGTAAAAGATCGGGAATCTATCTTTCTTGCTGACTTGGAAGAGGTTCAAATTGTTGATCCTGCGGAAGTTAAATTGGTAGCTGATATTTCTCCGTTCTACAAGAGAGCCTTGCTATATTTAGAAAGCCAATGGCGTCAGCAGATTCCGACTGACGCAAACTTACATATTGGGCATCAGGCAGCAATGGATCTGATGCCTTATCAGCTTGACCCTGCAAAACTTTCTCTGCAGCGTCCGAGACAGAGAATCCTTATCGCGGACACGGTGGGTCTTGGAAAAACACTGGAAGCGGGCATCCTGATGTCTGAATTGATTGTTCGTGGTAAAGGCAAGAGAATATTGGTTGTTACTGTTAAGAGCATGATGACACAGTTCCAGAAAGAAATGTGGAATCGTTTCACCATTCCTTTGGTGCGCCTTGATTCAAACCGTATTCAAAAGATTCGTGCCAGCTTACCATCGAATTACAATCCGTTTTTCTATTATGACAAAACAATTGTATCCATTGACACGCTGAAACGTGATGTTGAGTACCGTACCCATTTGGAAAATGCGTACTGGGATATTATTGTTATCGACGAAGCACAGAATGTTGCGGAACGTGGAGATCATCAGGCACAGCGTTCCCGTCTGGCAAAATTACTTGCGGATCGAAGCGATACGATGATCCTGCTGTCCGCGACTCCTCATGATGGCAGAGCTAAGAGCTTTGCTTCACTAATGAATATGCTGGATCCCACTGCTATTGCAGATCCGCAGAACTATACGCCGGAAGATATCAAGGGACTTTGCATTCGCAGATTTAAGAAGGATGTCAAAGACCAGGTCAGCGGTTCTTTCTTAGAAAGAAAAGTCACCCTTGAACGTTGCCGGGCTTCTGCACAGGAAGAAAATGCTTTTGATATTTTTGCCGAGATGCAGCTTGAAATGGACCTGGGAAAAACCAAAGCAACGGGTCAGCTGTTTAAGACGAGTTTGGAAAAATCTTTGTTCTCCAGTCCCTCTGCCTGCATCAAAAGCATCGAAGCACGATTGAAGAAACTCTATAAAAAATACGCTGCGGACGACATCAAAGATATCCGTCTGCTGGAAAAATTGAAATCTGCCCTTGAAGCAATCACACCGGCAGGTTTTACCCGTTATCAAAAACTTCTTGAATTGCTGCGCGGCAAAGAATATGGATGGAATCCGGCAGATACCGGCGACCGCGTTGTCATCTTTACGGAACGCATAGAGACAATGAAGTATCTTGCAGAAAGACTGCGCCAGGATCTCGGCTTGAAAGCAAATGCAATCCAGGAAATTTCTGGCGGAATGAGTGATACAGAACAACAGAGGATTGTTGAAGATTTTGGGAGGACCGAATCGTCGGTCCGTGTTTTGGTTGCATCTGATGTTGCTTCCGAGGGCCTGAACCTGCATTATCTGAGTCATCGCCTGATTCACTTTGACATTCCCTGGTCTTTGATGGTGTTCCAGCAGAGAAACGGTCGTATCGATCGCTATGGTCAGCAGAAGCGTCCCGATATTCGCTATATGCTTATGGAAAGCGATAATAAGCGTATCAAGGGCGATATACGTATTATTGAAATACTGATTACTAAGGAGGAGCAGGCGCTGAAAAATATTGGCGATCCTTCTCTGCTCCTTGGCAAGTTCACGATTGAAGATGAAGAACTTGTTGTGGCAGAAGCGATCGAAGATGGTTCCGATGCAGATGCTTTTGAGCAAACCTTGGATGCTGGTGAGAAGGATTTCGATCCTTTTGAAGCAATGATGGCAGCCGCAGGTGAGGCGGAAGCTGAGGCTGAGAAAAAATCAGAAATCATTACGGATGAGACACTGTTCAGCGACATGGATTATCTGTACCAGGCACTTATGTATTTGAATCAGACGGAGAGCCATCCGGTTGAGAAATTGCAAACGGTTTCCGGTTTGGATATCAAACTGACTCCTGATATGAAACGCCGTCTGAAAGCCCTTGTTCCGGAAGAAGCATTTCCCCAGGGAGAGACTTTGCGGGTTTCTGATGATAAATCTTTCTGTATGGAACAGATGCGAAGCAGTATGCAGAAGAATATGGATGAATCGGCCTGGCCCGTGACACAGTATCTCTGGAAGCTCCATCCCATTCTGACTTGGGTGGACGACAAAGCGAGTCTGCTGTTCAAGAGAGACGAAGCTCCCGTAATTGGTTTGCCGGATCAGTTAAAATCAGGGGAAAGTATCTACATTGTGACAGGTAGCATGCCGAACTTGAAATCCACTCCTCTGATTGATGAGTGGTTTGGACTGCTGTATCAGGACAGCAAGTTTGTAAGGGTACTGTCTATGAATGATGTTGTTCAGAAAGCAGGCTTAAGTAATTCCAGGATTCCGAATATCAACTGCATTGGTGAGACAGAAATCTCCAGGGCAAGCGCCTTGCTGCATGATGTAGTGATCCAGGCCAGGGTGCATCTGGATGAGCATTACAAGAGATATCAGAGGGAAATGAATCCGCTATTGGAGGAAGAAGTTGATAAATTGATTGAGCTTCAGGAAAAGCACAAGGAATATTATCAGCTGACTTTGTTTGAGCATGAGCGCAGGCTGAAGGAACAGGAACGACGAATAGACGAGCTTTTCGATCAGTTTATGAATTGGGTGAAAGAGACATTGACAATACAGAACAATCCTTACATAAGAGTTGTGTCTGTACTTATGGGGGTATCGCAATGAGTATCGATTTGACAGGTATCACCAATAAAAATGAATACTATACCAACCATTATTTTTCTGCCATGTTTGAAGAAAGTACGAGTGCTGTTATAAGTAGCTGGAATGCAGCAGCAAGAGAGTCAGAGGAAATCCGTACTCCCTGGTCGCTTCTTCGCAAGAACGCAAGACAATATTATACATTTCATGATAAGTTTGTTCGTTCCTCTATTAATCTGCAGATGCTTGTTAACATAAAAGTCCTGGAAGATAATTACCTGAAATCTTTGGGATAACCGGAGAGCAAGCCCGAAGTTATTACAGTGAATGATTCTCTGTCCGTTCCGGTTTATCTGGAAATGACAAAGAGTA